>JACMJB010000019.1 GCA_014380815.1 Armatimonadota bacterium | reverse complement strand
GCGAGTGTCGAGGCCAGCGGCGAGACCGTTGTCCTGTCCGGCGGATCGACCAGGGAGCCGTCGGGCAGGCGCCGCGCCCGAAGTCCGACCCCGATCAGCCGCGCGAGGGCGACCATGTCGTCTTTTTCGTACTCGCGCGAAACCCTCAGAATACCCTCGATGGTCGATGCCATCTGCTCGGTCGAAGCGCTGTCAAAGCGCAGCTCCGACTGCTCGATCCCCGCCTTCAAGGAGCGGACCACGCGCAGGGCGGTCTTCATGAAGACATCGTTTTCGCCCGCGCGGAACGTTTCCATCAGCGGGATCAGCGCCTCGCCGACAATCCAGGGAGAGTTCTGGCCCTCGACCGGCGGACCCTCTTCGGTGAATTGCTCCCCGGCAATGAAACCGTCCCGGTCCATTTTCAGCAGAAGCCAGTGTGTCGCCGTCAGGGCCGTGCGCTGATACCGTTCCGTCCCGAAGTGACTGTACAGAAGATGCAGGCCCTTCGAGGCGCGGGCGGTCGTCGCGACCGACAGAGTCCGTTCCCCGTGGGGGTCTTCATAGAACGTGCTTTTCCCCTTGCCGCGCACCGCGTCCCAGATCGCCCCCCAGTGACTGCTCTCCTCCTCATTTACCTGAAAAAAGCAGACCCCGTTGGCGAGAAGCCGGGCGCGCCGACGGAGGGTGTCTTCGCCGGTCTGCAGGAAGCGTCGCATCAGACTGCAGGCCGCAAGAGCGGCATCCACGGTTTCCCCCACGAGGTGACGACCGCTGCCTGCCCCGACCGGTGACTGCTCTTTGAATGCCAGGCGATCCGCCCCTTTTTTCTCCACCGCCTCGTCCGCCATCAGTGCGGCCTCGGCGCGCTCGCCCGTTCGTCTCAGCAGCGGAAGTGTAGACGGGATCGGTGTCAGAGCCTCCCGGTCGGTCTCCTGTGACCGGTCCGCGCCGTCCGCGAGGTGATGGAGAAGCGCGGCTTTTGCCTCGGCTTCGGTCCTGGCGGGCACGAGACGTGTCTCCCAGGCAATCGTAACACCTTCCCCGCCAAAATTCGCCCCGCGCAGCGTCAGCTGGAAACCTTTGCTGTCACCGGAAAGCTCCGGTGCCCCCTCTCCTCCGGAACACTCGCCCAGAATCACGGTCAGCGCGACATCGTTCCTCCAGAGGACAGCGCCCTGAGCCGATCCGGAGACCGTGAAAACACACGATTTCCCTGGAGAGAACGGGAAGAACAGACTTACCTCGTTGATCGGGTCCGCCTCCGCCTCGTCCGAGGGGAAGACCTGGAGGGCGGGGGTGGTCGCCCCGATCCGCCACCGCCACAGGTACCGATCTTCGCGGCCCTCTACCGAGACCACGTAGCGAAGAGCCGCCCGCGCCGAGCGGATCGCCACTTTGCGGCGTCCCGCCAGAAGAATCCGCTCACGCTTCTTTCGCGCATGCTGATTCAGGAAGACATCGAACCGCTGACTGTTCAGCGTCACACGGGCGAGCGGGCGCAGCGCCGTCGATTCCACCAGGGAAAAACCGGACTTGCCTTTGTACCAGAGCAGCCGCGTGAAAAAGCTTCCCTTTATATCGGGCACGATCTCCACCCCGGAGCGGCAGTAAGGAAATCGGTAGATCATCTCGGCAGCAGGCAAAGCCGCCGCTGTATCGGTCGCAGGTTTTCCCGTGCGACTTGCGGTGACAACCATTAAAGGCGAACTTCCCGGTACGGTTTCGCTGGACATAGGTTCTGCGCAGGGCAGGGGATCAGGCAGGGGTTCGGCAGCCCAGAGGGGGGTATTGGATACGACAGCAAGCGCTTGACTCATAAGCTTCGTTTCATTATCGGCGATAAATGACCTGGAATGGAGATACATCCGCAAAAATCAAGCCAAACCAAAAGGGAAGCAAGTTTCTTCCACATTTCTTTTCATTTCCAAACTATCTATCTCCAGTTTCTTCGCCCGCCTCCGATAATTGGTTCGTGCCCGCTTCTGTAAGCCCAGTCCTGTCGCCCGGCGGCAGAGTCTCTTTTGTTTCCAACCGTCACGAACGGAGGTAGTTCTCGTGTCCGCCTTACTCGCATCATTATTTGGTAAAGAAACGCTCATTGGTTTAGACATCGGCAGCGCCAATCTCAAGGCTGTCCAGGTGG
>JACMJB010000125.1 GCA_014380815.1 Armatimonadota bacterium | reverse complement strand
GCGCCGTAGCGACGGCGCTGCGTGGCAGGGAGCTTGGTGTCTTTGGGGATGATCTCCGAAAAGTAACCATCGATAAACTGGCCCGGCCCTACCTGCCGGATCGCCGAGACTCCCAGCCGGTGCGGAGCGACATCCAGGATCATGATGTCTTTATGGGTATCCTCGAATGCCTGCCGCTCGATCCCTGCCGCGATCGCCGCTCCCTTGGCGACCGCCTCATCGGGATTATCGTATTCCCGGATCGGCTTGCCCCACTGCGCCTCCAGCGCGCGGCGGAACAGAAGAAGGCGGCTGGACCCCCCGATCGGAAGAACGACATCGATCTCCTCCCAGCGAAGACGAGCGCGGGAGAGCGCCTCGTTCACCAGACCCATCGCCCGCATCAGCATCTCTTCCAGATGCTCGTCCAGCATTTCGCGGGTCAGGTCGAAAGAGATACCTCCCTCGTGCGTCAGATACGGCATGTCTACCGGAACGGAAGGAACGAAAGAAAGCTGTTTTTTGTAGTTTTCCGCGCCCTCTTTGAGGGTCTGGGCCAGCTTACGGTCACGGGACGGCGGCGGAAGTTTGCCGCCCTCATGCTGCGCGATATACTTGTCGCGGAATATCTTGATCAGGATGTCATCGACATCTTTGCCGCCCAGCTTATCGTCCCCGACCGATGTCTTCACCTCAAGGACACCCTCGAACATCTCAAGGACGCTGACATCGAGCGTCCCACCCCCGAAGTCGAAGACCAGGATTTTCTGGTTTTCGCTCAGCCGATCCAGACCGTAGGAGAGCGCGGCAGCCGTCGGCTCGTTGATCAGCCGCAGCACCTTCAGTCCAACCATCTCCGCCGCCGCTTTGGTCGCTTCGCGGGCATCGTTTTCAAAACGGGCGGGGACTGTCAGAACGATGTCCCGCACGGTTCCCTCGCCGAGCTTGGCTTCGGCGGAACGCTTCAGGTATCCCAGTATCTGGGCCGCGATCTCCTGGGGCCGGAAGATGCGGTTTCCCAGCTTTACCTGCTCCTTCGTTCCCATAAGCCGCTTGACCTCCTGGGCGGTCCGGTCATGGTAGGTGATCGAGCTGTTCTTCGCTGCTGCCCCGACAAGAAAATTCTCATCCGACATGAGCTGCACGACACTCGGGATAATCCGGTCGCCCTGCGGGTCCTGCAGGAGTTCCGGACGCCCATCTACCAGCACGGCGATTGCCGATGTCGATGTTCCCAGGTCGATACCGATGATCGGCATCGAAGGCTTCTTGGTTGGTTCAGGCAATGGTGTTTCTCACGTTTCGTGTTTTCACGCGGCAGTAACGACACCGGCGCGGCGCAGGACATCGGGACCGGATTGGTAGCCGCGTCGCATCAGGGACAGAATGTGGTATTGCGGAACCTCGGCATCGCCCCCTTCGCCAGGGACCGAGTCCAGACCTTCATGGAGCCGCCCATCCATTGCGGTCCCTTGGGCTGCCGGTATCTCGCTGACCCCGACCGCCGCCAGCCGCCGCAGGCAGTCGCGCTGGGCAGAGACGACGGAGCGGGCGAGCTTTTCGTCGCCCCGGGCCGCGATCGCCTCCGAGACCCAGTCAAGCGCATCCATCAGATGAATCGCTTCCAGCGCCATCTGTCGTCCGCGCTGCTGACTCAGCCGCAGTGCTTCGGCGGCGTCTTCCGCCTGCTGCCGCTGACGCCTGGCCTCGTCCGCGAGATCCTGAGTTCGCGCTTCCAGCGCCTCGATAGCCGCCGTCATCCGCAGGATCAGTCGCCCCTGCTTGGAGATGATCTGAAGCGGGCTATCCGGCATCCTGGCGTTTTCGCCCCCCCCTGCCTCACCGGGCGGCGGGAGCGAGGGCGGCAGGGCCAGAATCTCGCGCTGAATATCCTCAAGGGTCAACATAGTGCGGAGTAAAACAACAAAAAGAACAAACGGGTGCCGTTAATAATACCGGGTTATCGGTCGTGCGGCGGTCCACGACTACCTGGTAAACATTATTGGGAAAACCGCGAAATTCTTTATGTTGAGTTTGCGGGGCGTGTCCTATCCCCTGCGCGTTCGGACTCTCACCCCCCTGCCCCCTCTCTCGCAAGCGAAAGAGGGGGCAGGGGGTGAGAGGCAGAAAAGGACGGAAGGCAATCCGCGCT
>JACMJB010000124.1 GCA_014380815.1 Armatimonadota bacterium | reverse complement strand
CTTCCGGAGCCTGGGCTGGTACGACTCGCTCCGCCCGCTCTGGGTGCCCGCGTTCTTCGGGTCCGCCTTCAACATTTTCCTGCTGCGCCAGTTCTTTATGAGCATCCCCGGCGAACTCGAAGATGCCGCCAAGATCGACGGCTGCGGTCCTTTCGGCGTCTACTGGCGCGTGATGCTGCCCCTCGTCAAGCCCGCGCTTGCCGCGATCGCGATCATGTCTGTTCTCGGGTCCTGGAACAACTTTCAGGGGCCACTCATCTACCTATCATCGCCGGAGAAGATGCCGCTTGCCTATGCGCTGCAGCTCTACCAGACCCAGCACAGCGGCGAACCCGGCCTCCTGATGGCGGCTTCGACCCTGGTCGTGCTTCCCATCATCCTGCTGTTCTTCTTCACACAGCGCTACTTTATCGAAGGTGTTTCCCTGACCGGTATGGGCGGACGTTAAGCCAGTCGCGTAGGGTAGGCGGCGGCGAATTTGCGCCGCTTACCCTTGCACAGAGAACAGAGTCATGCTATACTTTGATTCGTTGCCTGGGGGATTAGCTCAGCTGGGAGAGCGCTTCAATGGCATTGAAGAGGTCAGCGGTTCGATCCCGCTATCCTCCATAGTATCCAGGTAAGCCAAAAGCTCGTTATCATAAATGGTAATGGGCTTTTCGTTTTTTACTACCGATCTCCTTTCGGGATTCACGCTGGGGCCAACTGCTTATATCGCATTAAAAACCCATGTTCCCCGAGCAGATAGACGGGTATCATAGCCTCGTGGCAAAACAGCACAAAGTCGCCCTCTTCTGGTTTCGCCGTTCCATCCGTCTCGATGATAACCGCGCGCTTATCGAGGCGGTTGTAAACGCCGATCAGGTTGTCCCCATTTTCATTCTCGATCCCACGATTCTGGCCCACACGACAACCGGGCAGGCACGGACACGGTTCCTCTTCGAGGCGTTGGGCGATGTGGACACGTCCCTGCGGCAGCGTGGCAGCCGCCTGATCGTGCGTCACGGGCAGCCGGTCGCCGAGCTGGAGCGATTGGTGGAGGAGACGGGCGCGACCGCCGTTTTCTTTGGGCGTGAGTATGAGCCGTATGGACGCGAACGCGACGCAAAGGTCTCCGAGGCCCTCGAAAAGCGGGGAGTCGCCGTTCGGCCGTTCTCCGACCACCTGCTCACGGAGCCGGAGGACATTCGGACCAAGGGGGGGACGGTTTATACGGTCTTCACACCCTATAAGCGCGTTTGGCTGGAACAGCCTATCGACAGCCCCGCTCCTGCACCGAAGCGCGTTATAACACCTGACAATCTGCACAGCGAGGCGCTGCCAAAACTCCCAAACAGTGTTGGTGTCGCGGGTTCTTTGGACCAGCAGCCGAAGGTGACCGGAAGCGAGGCGGCGGCGGCCCGGTGGCTGTCGGCATTCCTTGAGAACTGCGTGGGGGAGTATGATACGGACCGGAATTTCCCGGCGATGGAGGGAACATCCCGGCTTTCCGCGTATTTGAAGTTCGGGGTGGTCTCGCCGCGGCGCGTGTTCGCAGGTGTGCAGGAAAAGCGTAAATCGCTGGGTCTGGATAAAAAATTGGGCGCGGACACCTGGCTTTCGGAACTTGCATGGCGCGATTTCTACTATCAAATACTGTTTCATTTTCCACACGTTGTCGGGAATGCGTTTCGACCGGCTTACAATGG
>JACMJB010000123.1 GCA_014380815.1 Armatimonadota bacterium | reverse complement strand
TGCCACATCCGCCGAACTTCACGCCGGTCGCGGCGATGGCTCTGTTCGGGGCAGCGATGCTTCCCGATAAACGGCTGGCCCTGCTCGCCCCCCTTGCCGCGCTGCTGCTGAGCGACCTCTTTCTGGGGTTTTACGGCTGGGAGGGCATGGCGAGCGTTTACGGAGCCACCCTGCTCGTCGGGCTTCTGGGATACCTGGCGCTGGGGCGGGGCAGGGGCGGCGGCCCTCTTCGCATCGTGGCGGCGTCTTTCGGGGGAAGCGTGGTCTTCTTCCTGGTGACCAACGCGGCCTGCTGGTGGACTGGGTATCCGCACACCGCGGAAGGACTATCGCTCTGCTTCACGCTCGCTCTGCCGTTCTTCCGAAACGAAGCGCTGGGCACCTTGCTTGGCACGGGGGTCCTGTTTGGGGGACACGCGCTGATCCTCCGGGCGCAGGCAGCGCCCCGAAAGCGCGCGGCGGCGACCCCGGTATAATAGAGGCGACCCCAAACTGCAGGCGCGGCCCAAGGGAACCCCTTCCTTTGGGCCGCGTGAAGGACCGCCCGTTTTGCGTATCGTTTCGCTTCTGCCCTCCGCCACAGAGATCGTTGCCGCCCTGGGCCTCGGAGACCAGCTGGTCGCCGTTACCCATGAGTGCGATTACCCTCCAGATCTGGTCGCGGGGAAGCCCGTGGTGACGGCGAGCATCATCCCCAAGACGACTTCCTCCCCTTCGCTGGAAGGCGAGGAAGGGGACGAACCCCTGCCGCCGAACGCGGGCGAGATTGACCGTTTCGTGCGCGAGGCGCTGGCGAGCGGCGAATCTCTGTACCGCATTGATCTTGACCTGCTCCGCGATCTGAAGCCGGATCTGCTGATTACGCAGGGGCTTTGCGATGTCTGCGCCGTTAATCATAAAGCCGTCGTTCAGGCCGTCGAGGCGCTCGGACCAGGGGTTCAGGTGATTGATCTTCAGCCGACGACCCTTGCCGAAGTTCTGGAATCGTTCCGACAGGTGGGCGCGGCGACGGATCGAGCAGAGGCGGCGGAGGCGCTGGCAGTTTTGGTGCGGGGGCGCTGGGAAGCGGTTCGCCAAAGCGCGGCGAGGGCCACCGAACATCCCCGGACGCTGCTGCTGGAGTGGCCGGACCCGCCGTTCACCGCCGGGCACTGGAACCCGGAACTTCTCGCCCTGGCGAACGGCGAGCCTGCCCCGTGGGATACCGTCGGGGTGGCGTCGCGGACCCTGCACTGGGATGAGATCCGCGCCTTCGCCCCAGAGATGATCGTCTTGCTGGCCTGTGGGATGGATGCTTATCGCGCGCTCGACGAAGCCTACGCACTCCTCGATGTGCCCGGCTGGTTTGACCTGCCCGCCGTCCGAAACGGCGAATGCTACGCGGTGGACGGCAATGCGTTCTTCAATCGCCCCGGACCACGACTCGCCGAAAGCGCGGAAATACTGGCGACGATCCTGCACCCGGAACGCTTCACCGACATGTTGCCCCCCTACTCCGTTCAGCGCTTCGACAGCGAGATGCTAGAGGCGCAGGAGTCAGAAGGGGAAGAGGCCGCAAAATGAGCCTCACCCTGCAGGATGATCTGGGGAGGGTGATAACGCTTTCCGGCCCGGCCCGGCGCATCGTTTCCCTCGCGCCGGAGGTGACCGAGAACCTCTTTGCGATTGGGGCGGGCGCGCTCGTGGTCGGGGTCACCACCGCCGACACGTACCCCGCCGCCGCAATGCGGCTCCCCAAAGTCGGGAACTTCGGACAGCCGTCCTACGAGAGAATTCGCGCACTGCGTCCCGATGTCGTGATCGCCGCCTCCGCGACAATCCCGCGCTCGGAGGCGGATCAGCTCCAGAAACGCCTTGGCGACATCCCCGTATTCGCCCAAAAAGCCTCGCGGCTCGCTGACGTTCCCCGCCACCTGCTGCAGTACGGTGCCCTGACCGGACGCATGGCGGATGCCCGGCGCCTCGCTGCCACGATGGAGGCAAAGACGCGGCAGGTCCAGCGGCGAGTCGCCGGGAAGCCACGGGTCTCCGTCTTTGTCGAGGTCAGCCCGTCGCCCCTGTATGCCGCCGGTCCCGGCTCCTTTGTGGACGATCTCATCCGACAGGCGGGCGGCGTCAATATTGTGCGGGGGGTGAACCCATTCCCGGTCTACTCCAAAGAGGCGCTGCTGGCGGCAGACCCCGCC
>JACMJB010000122.1 GCA_014380815.1 Armatimonadota bacterium | reverse complement strand
CTGACCCGGCGGCACCCGCTCCGGCAACGCCGACCGACCCGGCAACACCTGCCCCGGCGACGCCAACTGACCCGGCGACTCCAGCCCCAGCACCGGCTCCTTAAGCCGGTTGCCCCGGGTGGCAGGATGGCACGCACAAACCCCTCCCTGGTTCGAACCAGGGAGGGGTTTGTTTTCGTCGGGGACGACACGCTCGAACTATCCGGGGTATGTCGGTGTACGGGAGCGGATGATCGTCAGCAGCTTCAGCGATTGGCTGATCATCCCCTGACGGGTTGCCTGGTACTCGGCAGGCGAAAGCGTCCAGAGGGACTTTTTGAGCAGACTGGTCAGATGCAGATCGGCCTGGGTCGTGGCGTCTTTGCGTAGCTGCCGGTCTTTCAGGTCGCGGATGTAGTTTTTCAGCGCGCCATAATACCGAACATCGTCAATCCCCTCGCGGACCGCTTCCCACTGAATGGTATCCAGAACGCCGCCACGGACCGGGTAGACAACCCGTCCCGCAGCCGCTGTTGCGCCGGGCGCGCTGAAATAGGGGCCGGGGAATGCGCCGTAGAGCGGCGAGCTATTCTGTCCGGTGCGGCAGATCAGGTATCCCGCCAAGAGCCGGTTACGAATCGGGTTTTGGAGGGCCATGTTCCAGGACCAGTAATCCCGGTTGCCGATCTCTCGCTTTCCGGTGGCCACCAGAGACGTCGTGTAGTCGGAGGTCGCCGCGAAGATGGGTGCGAACAGCGAATTGTCCATCACCGGAGACAGTGCATTAAACATCGCACGAGAGGGGATCGGGGCGACCACCAGCGCACGGCTTCGGGAGGCTTTGCGGATCGCCCTGGCATACGCTCCGAGAGGGGTCAGCGGGGCATCGGTTCCGGCAGCCGTGGCTTCCGCCGGGGTGGCGAGAGTTTCCGTCAGCAGATCCGAGGGCATCCGGTAATAGATCTCGAACTCCGGGCTGAGACCCACCCCCTCCCGCAGTGCCTCGACCTGCTGAAACTCCTCCTGCGTGCGAAGCGGCGCGGTGACCACCACGGGGCCGCTCGCGCTGAGTCCTACCTGTTTGTACAGGCTCAGGGCCTGTCCCAGCGTCGAGAGCGGCTCATCTATTGTGACGATTTTGAAGCCATGGTCACGGACATTCGTCAGTTCCGCGGCATAGGTTTCCGGGGTCACCACCAGATCGCCCGGCCCGGCCCCTTCCGGGGAAAGGCGGCACCGCAGATCAATTCCGTACTGCAGAAAGGCGGTGCGGAGCTGCATTGGGAGCACGTTGATGCGCATCGGGAGCGCGGTCGGCTTGACCCCAGGCGCGGAGAATACCAGACTCCCGCTGTAGATCGAGCCTACCTGGTTTTTGGGCACCCGCACCGTCACCCAGAACTGTTTACTGGTGCCCGCGGGGACATCTGTGGAGGGATCTCCCGCCAGCCTCACCGCGGGCGGGCCACCCCCAGCGACCATAAGCGATTCCCGGTCGTCCTTCATCAGAACCTCGGGAACGGGCGCGCTGGCGTCGGTGCTGTCGGCGCTATCGGCGCTGGTCGCTGCGGGGCTGCCGTCGCCGAGCCGAACCACATGCACGCTGATCGCAGCGGCGGGTATCTGCGACTGTTTGGACTCCGAAACAAACGGCCCCGTCACTTTCACCGTAGCGTTCCGAAGGTCGGTGGCGGAGAAGACGCTGAAGGTCACTGGCTCGGTCTCTCCCGCGCAGGCGGTGAGATCCAGGCGCGGCAGCGCTCCGAGTTCCTTAACGGAGGGCGTGGAGTCGGGCCGGATGGACTGAAACGGGGGACGAACGTATACGACATACGGCTGTGCCGACTGCCGCTTCAGACGAGCAAGAAGCGCGGGACCATAGAGCTGCTTTTCGTCCCGGCTGGCGCAGCGTACCACGAACTGCAGCGACCCCTGACCGCTTTTCACGAAAGCCGCCACACGGTTCTGCCCGGCCTGCGCGGCGCGAAGCTGCTCATGGTCCCCGGTGAGCCGCCAGGCGGCGGGAGAGGTGGCCCGGACGGGGGTCTCGAAGTCGTCTATCACGGCGTGCGTAGCGTCGGCTGGGCCGCCCGCGGTGCTGACCCAGGCAATATCGTCCAGGAAGACCTTGCAGGTCGGCATCGCGACCGCGGAGACCTGAAGGGTGTCTATCGTCGGCAGCGCCAGGATCAGGCTGCCCACTGGGTTAGCGGTATCGGTCTCCGGGCTCTGCTCGGAGTGGAAAGCGAACTGAGCCAGCGGGAGCGTGACGGTCTTCCAGCCCTTGGAATCCAGCGAAATCGGGGGAGCGGCATAGTAGGAATCCACTCCACTTACGGCGCTGCTGCCAGGAGACAGAAGACGGATCTGGATCTTCGCACCCGATCCATCGCTCAGAACGCTCAGCCGGAGGGCGTCCGCACCCATGGGTGCGGGTGCGGCAAGGCGGCGCTTTATCAGCGCGCGCACAGGGTAGACGGTGGGGCCGCTGACAGCAGCGGCGACCACCGGAACCTGCGCGGCTCCCGTGGTCGCAGTCCCGGCAGCGAGCAGAACGGTGGTCGCTGCGGCGCGGACCGAGAGGGAGACGGTTCTCCGGCGCATTAAGTTAACCTCCGACGGTTTGAGAGAAGCAGGACAGGAATAAGGCAGGGCAAGGTAAATGGGGCGCAACGAGCGCCCGCACCGTGTTGCGGTACGGGCACGGTTTTGCTTCACCGTAGATTCATCAGATTCATCGGTTCGAGGCGGCCCTTTCCGCAGGCTCGACCGATCATCAGGGGGCGCCCGGCACCAGGGAAAAGGCACTCAGGTACCAGTCGCCATCCAGGTAGACAAGCGTATAGCGCACCCGGGTCGTGCGGACAGTCCCCTCGTCGCCGGAGCGATAGGTCTGCAGTGCGTAGGCACTCACCAGGCCATCGCTGCGCTCGCGAACCTCGGTGAAGCGGAAGGAGATCGTCTGGACCCGATCCAGTGCATCAGCAGCAAGGGCAAGAAAGTCCACGCGCCGCAATGAGTAGGCGAACCGCTCTCCCTCAAAGACGCCCACGGAAAGATCCGGCTGGACACGACGCCTGAGGCCCGCGGCGTTTCCGTTCTCCCAGAAGCGACGCAGATCCTCCAGGGCCACGCCGAGTGCGCGTCCTCGGCTGGCATCCGCGGTCACGTAAGGGTCCTCGGGGGAGTAGGGAGAGATAACACTGCTGGTGTCCCGTCCACTCAGGTACGGGTAAGGGGTGCTAAGGACAACATAGCGGGTGTGAACATAGCGCGGACAGCCAAAATAGGCACCGAACGGCGACACGACCGTCTGACCGCTGAGATAGGCGGTGGCATAGCCGGGAAAGGCGCAGTTATTGAACACCGAGGTGCTGGACACCGAAGCACTGGACATCGTGGTCCTGCCCTTGCCGTCCGTCTGCACGACGGTAACGATCGGCGGCGTACTTTCGTAGCGTGTCTCCCCGTCTACCGTAGTGCCTGCCGGATAGGTAACCGGGTTCTGGTTCACGATCACGTTGGTTCCGGGTGCTCCATAGGTCGGGTAATTGGGGTAGCAGGGATAGCTGGACTGGTAGATCACTGTCGTGCCGCCGGGGATATAGCGGGGCAGGCAGGAGGGCGCGGGGCCGCTTGGCAGGTAGCTATTCCGCGGGGTCCCGCCTCCCACGACAAAGTGATTGGCAGGCGGAGGCGAGGGCACCCTGTTGTTCACCGGGTACGGCGTGAACACCCAGCCAGGCAACGTCGCCGGAGGTGGATTTCTGTCTCGGCGGTCCGCGGTCTGCGCGCTGGCGCTCGCGGCGGCGGTCATTAGCGCAGCCACCGCCGCAGCGGCGACAAGAACGTTGTTTCGGTTTCCCGTCATTGGCCTGCATCCCTCGTTCTCATTCGATTTCGTACCCGCAGGCCGAGACCGATGTTAGCTACCACTAGATACGTCACTTCTGCCCTTGATGTGACGTGGTTTTGCCGCGATCGGGAAACTTTCGATTCGGCGATCTTTTTCCTCTTGACCCTGGGTTCTTCGCGAGCGGAGCTTACTGCTGGCAGCGCTTCTCCAGAGCGGGACGGTCATGGACCGTGATATGGTACGAGGCGGCGTCCACGCTGATATACCCCTTGCCCTTGAAGTAGCCGACCGCCTTGTTCACGGACTCGCGGGAAGCCCCCACGATGCCCGCCAGATCGTTCTGCGTCAGCCGGAGCGCGATCCGCCGACCGCCGCTGGAGACATCAATGCCGTGCGTGTCCGACAGGAAGATAAGCTGCTGCGCGATGCGCCCGTACACATCCTGCGATGACAGCGCCCGTATCCAGCTCGTGGAGCGCCGCAGACGGCCCGCGAGCTGACGCAGGAGCGAAACTGCGATACCCGGCATGTCCGCAAGACAGCGGTTGAAATCCTCCGCCGACAATACCAGCACCTCGGTCGGCTCCAGCGCGATCACGTCTGCGGAGCGGCCCTCACCATCCAGGATCGAAAGCTCGCCGAAGAAGTCGCCGCTCGCCATCAGCGCGATAATGGTCTCGTCTTCGTCATCCGAGTAAGCCACCTTGACCTTGCCGGCAGTCAAGATATAGAGTGCGTCGCCGGTGCCGTCCCGGTGGACAATGACCTCTCGCTCCTGATAGCTGCGGCGGCGAAGCTGTCCCGCGACCAGGGCAAGTTCGTCGGGATTCATCCCGGAGAAGAGCGGGACCGCAGCGAGAGCCGCTTCCAGTTGCATAACGGTGTCACCGGTTCCTTCCCGCGGTTTTTAGCGAGCCGCCGACAGAGCGTGACGGATCCCAGCGAACAGACGCTCACCATCCGATGATCCGAGAGCGGCCGTCGTCGCCCGCTCGGGATGGGGCATCATGCCCAGAACATTACGTGATGGCCCGCCCACGATCCCCGCGATGCTGCCACGCGAGCCGTTGGGGTTGGCGGCGGGTGTAAGCGAACCATCCCGCTCGCAGTAGCGGAACAGGATCTGGTTTTCCGCAGCCAAGCGATCATAAGTGACGTCGTCGCAGGTGTAGCAGCCCTCACCGTGTGCAATGGGGATCGAAAGTACCTCGCCCTGCTCGTAGAGGGCGGTGAAGGGGGTGTCTGCGGTTTCGACGCGTAGATTCACCTGGCGGCAGATAAAGCGCAGGCCCTCGTTTCGGATCAGCGCGCCGGGTAGCAGACCTGCCTCGCACAGGATCTGGAATCCGTTACAGACACCCACGACCAGCCCCCCTGCTTCGGCGAACCGGGCAACCTCCCCCATGATCGGCGCGAACCGGGCAATCGCTCCTGCCCGCAGCGCATCGCCGTAGGAGAAGCCTCCAGGGACGACGACGGCGTCCACTCCCTGAAGATCCGTCTCCTCATGCCACAGGTAGACCGTATCGCCTTGTTCGGTCTCCACGAACGCGTTTCCTGCGTCTCGGTCGCAGTTGGAACCGGGGAAAACGATCACCCCGACGCGCGGTTTTCGCATCGTCCGCGCCGGGCCTGTGGAGAACCCTGTGGAAACTGTGGAAAACTCTCGCGGCTCCGCGACGGCAGCGCTGGTCACGCTTCCACCTCGATCCTGTACGACTCGGTGACGGGGTTTGCCAGCAGTTTTTCGCACATGGCGGCGGTTCGCGCCTCCGCCTCCGCCGTCGGCATTCCGTCGGCGATCTGCATCTCGATGATCTTGCCGATCCGGACGCCACTCGCCTCTCCAAATCCCATGCTGTGGAGCGCGGTTTCGACCGTGCGGCCCTGAGCATCGAGCAGGGTGGGCTTGAGCGTGACGGTGACAGTGACTTTGGGCATCGAAAGAACGAGTTCCTCATCGTTCCAGACACCGCCTTGCGGTGATCAGGAACTTGTCTAGTATGCCACGAGCGACCGGATGCTGTCAAGACAGGCGACAGTGTGGACCTCCTCTCCCCTTTCCCTGAGGCTCCCCGACCTCTTTCAAATAGCAGGCAAGCTTGTAGATCGGAAAGCGCCGCGTCTTAGTCTCTTCTTCACTGTTCTATATCTATATTGAGTAGCAGTTACAGTAGTAGTACCTGTGGAAACTGTGGAAATCGTTGTTTGCTTTGTATCGCGAAGTGATAAAAGGGCCATGAAGTGGCCCTTGCGAGCCATTGACCTACGCGAAAATAGCTTGATTTCAGGCAAACTTACCACAAACAAAAACCTGTGGAAATCGTTGTTTGCCTGTGGATAACCTGTGGATAACTCCGGTTTTTCTGAAAAGTTATCCACAATTTCCACAGGCGCGATTCTGGCAAACACGTTGTTTCCACAGGTTTATCCACAGCCTGTGGAAATCGTTGTTTGCTTTTAGCAGCAAAGTAGATAAACTATCCTCAAACAGAGATAAAACTGCAGCTATCGGCGAAGTAATACGATTAACCATGGCAAACTTGAAACAAACGCTGCCTGTGGAAATCGTTGTTTGCCTTCTGGTTGCTATTAACGCAGTACAAGCCCTTTTCGACCCCAAAACAACACAGGCCACTGAGTTACCCAGTGGCCTGTGCGCGGAGCTGCGTGGTTAATTCCTCCACCAGGGTGCGGAGGTCGTCGTCGTAGGGGATCTGGCTCCTCACCTTGTCACAAGAGTGCATCACGGTGCTGTGATCCCTTCCGAAGCTCTGCCCGATCCCCGGCAGGCTCATCTCCGTGAGTTCGCGCATCAGATGCATCGCGATCTGGCGGGCATTAACGATATCCCGGTCTCGTTTCTTGCCGGACAGGGCATCGGCGGGCAGTCCGAATCGTCTGGCCACCACGCGCTGTACCAGTTCTGCGGTCACGGCACAGGTTCCACCGCCCCCAAAACCCTGCCCCAGCGCGGCGGCGACCGCTCCCCCCGGGTTGCCGCCACCCGCCGCGGGGTCCCCCCCGCCTTCCACGCCGATTCCCGCCGCGATGTAGTACCGTTCCAGAATGCTCGATGCCAGCTCCGTGGTGACTGGCGAGTTCACCACCGAGGCATAGGCAATCAGCTTGACCAGTGCGCCTTCCAACGTGCGGATGTTGCTCTGCACCAGCTTTGCCATGTACAGCAACACCTCGTCGGGGATGCGCATTCCTTCGCTGTCGGCTTTGCGATGCAAAATGGCGAGCCGCGTCTCCAAATCCGGTGGCGCGATGTCCGCGATCAGGCCACACTCGAAGCGAGAGCGCAGTCGTTCATCCATCATCCGAAGCTCACGCGGCGACCGATCGGAGCTGATGACGATCTGTTTACCGGTTTGGTACAGCGCATTGAAGGTATGAAAAAACTCCTCCTTTGTATGCTCTTTTCCGGCGATAAATTGAATATCGTCTACCAGCCACAAATCTACAAAGCGCCACTTGCGACGGAATTCGTCCGTACGCTGCTCGCGCAGGCTGGTGACAAAGTGCGAGGTGAACGACTCTCCGGAGATATAGGCCACGCTGCGCGGGTCCACGCCTTTTTCCGCCGTGATCTCGTTACCGATAGCGTGCATCAGGTGGGTTTTGCCCAGCCCGGACGGGCCGTACAGGAAGAGCGGATTATAGATCCGGCCCGGTGACTGCGCGACGGCCTTCGCTCCGGCGTGGGCGAGGCGATTGGAGGATCCCGTCACAAAGGTCTCGAAGGTGTAGCGGCTGTTCAGGACCGGGGCATCGCTTCCACCTCCGGAAGTTCGCCGCACCCCTGTGACCGCCGTTCGGCGTGGGTCGGCAGAGGGTCTGCGTGACTCGCTGAGGGGCGA
Source organism: Armatimonadota bacterium (assembly GCA_014380815.1). Lineage (GTDB taxonomy): Bacteria > Armatimonadota > Armatimonadia > Armatimonadales > Armatimonadaceae > JACMJB01. The sequence continues at coordinate 2,754 of JACMJB010000122.1, read as the reverse complement.
CGGTGGTCCGTTTGGGGTAATCCGCGCCTCCATGGTCTCTCTGGACTCCGCAGGCGATCTTTCCGGGACGCCCGACCCGGGTCCAGACTCCCCGAACAGGTCGCCGGAAGCGTCCAAAGGCGTGGTATCGGGCAGAGAGGTGGGGGGGGCGGAACGCTTCGGGCCGGGCCGGGTCGGTGCGGGGACCGCTTCGGGAGTCGCCGGTGTTTTCGGCTTTTCCTCATCGAAAAGATTTGGGGCACGGGGTGCGGGTGCAGCGGGAGCGACGGGTGCGGTACCGGTTTTTTCGCGGGCGGTCAGCACGAACCGGACCCGCACCTCGCGGTCCAGCATCTCTTCAAGCAGCCCCTGGATCAGCGGTCCGTGGCGCTGACTGACCCACTCGCGGGTAAAAGCGGACGGAACCCCAAGCGTGATGATGCAGACGGGCGGACCACCATTCTCCTCGGCCTCTTCGGCCAGGGAAACTGGGCGAAGCGTGCGGATATGCGCCTCGAAGGTGGGCTTGTTAACGCGCGTCGCCAGACCCCGAAGTGCCCTGTCCCAGGCTCTCCGAAGGGTGATGGAAACCTCCTCGTCCTCTAGTTTTAGCTGTTCGCCCACTGTTTGCCGCACGTCCTGCACTCGCCGCCGGATACCACCTAAAAGTACTACCGGTTGGGGTGTGCGAGACGGATTATAGCAGATGTAGTGGGGGTGGACAATGGTTTTTTAAGCGCAAAGAGCGAGTAAGAGACGCTGTGTGGCGTCAAAAAGGCGCGAAGAGTGCTCCAGAAAATTTCGGCTGACAATGCGCTCAAAACCTGCACAGGGCACTTTCGGCAACCGTCCGTTTGGCTGCCTGAAGGTTACGAGGCGAACGTTGGGCGAACAGTGACCGCCAGGTATTGGTGTGCCCGCGGGACCGCTTTCAGACGAAAATCCGGGACAAAGCAGCCCTGTTAGGCCACTCCGTCCCGGATTTTTCGCGGCTTCCCGAACGCTAAGCCGAGGTGGATTTCACGGCTCGGATCGCCGCGTCGTAGTTTGGTTCGTTGGCGATCTCAGAAACGATCTCGCGGTAGACCACTTTGTTATCTTCGTCTAGAACATATACCGCGCGGGCGAAGAGATCAATCTCCTTGACCAGTAGTCCCCACTTGTGCGCGAGGTTCATGTCCCGGTAATCCGAAAGGAGGGTCAGATTATCCACGCCCTCCGCGACACACCAGCGCTTCTGCGCAAACGGCAGGTCATTGGAGACTACATAAACGGCGATGTTCGCGGCATCGAGTGTCTTGACGGCATCGCTGAACTTTTTGGACTCCAGCGAGCAGACCGATGTGTCCACCGACGGCACGGTGATCACCAGTTTGGCTTTGCCCGCGGCATCGCCCAGAAGCCGCACTGGTGCCAGGTCGCCATTGGTCAGGGTCGCCTCTGGCGCGGCATCCCCTTCTTTCAGTTCCGTCCCCGCGAGAGTCATTGGCCCGCCCATGAAGGTCACCACGCCGCTTCGTTCTTCCGCCATCTTGTTTTCGCTCCTGCTGAAATTCGATCTCAGATTCGATGAACCGGGAAATCCAGAGTTTTGAAGAGGCGCAGCAAAGTGCCCGCGCGCTCCCAGCCAATTGTAGCATTCCGCGGTGCGTTCGTGGTGCCTGCAGGGCTTGCGCGTACAATAAGCGGTGACCGAAAAATCAAAAGGGGCGGTGACCCCCACCGATGCGCGCGCGCGTCTGGCTATCATCCTGACAACCGTGGCGTTTTCCATCGGTACCGCCCTGTTCGTGGCGGGAAAGTCCTGGTCTGATGGGCGAACCGCCGCCTGCCTGACACTGACGAACCTGACCCTGCTGGGCGGGTTCGCGCTGCTTCGGCGCGACCGGGAAATGGCGCGCCTGCTGCTGTTTGGACTGGCGTTCGGGCTGACCGAGCTGATCGCGGACGCTCTTTGCGTCCTCGGCACAGGAACCCTGGATTATTCCCCCGCCCAAAGCAAAATGATCTGGCTTTCGCCATGGTGGATGCCGCTGTCCTGGCTGGTGGTGGCCGTTCAGATCACCTTTCTGGGAAGGGGTCTTGCGCTCCGCTTCGGGCGGATGCGCGGCGCCGCTCTCGCCGCGCTGATCGGTGCGGTCAATATCCCGTTTTACGAGGAGCAGGCCTACCACGCGCACTGGTGGCGTTATGTAAACTGCCGAATGCTGGGTGCGACCCACACCCCGCTCTACATCATTTGTGCCGAATTTATCATCGGATTTTCGCTGGGCTGGATCGCCGCTGATTCTCGTATTTACAGTAATACAAAAAATGCGATCTTGCTTGGGTGTCTCGCGGGAGCGAGCACGATCGTGGGCGGTCTCGTGGGATATGGGCTGGTGGAGCGGATCCCGGAATGGTTGCAGCGACTGCGCTGAAGCGCCTTAACTAAAACGACGAAGCACCCACGAGAGGCTCTCGCGGGTGCTTCGCTGGACTTTTTGAGATCAGAGAAAAGACGCGTCCGTCTTAGTAGCGGTCATCACCGCGTCCACCACCGCCGCCGCCGCGTCCGCCGCGACCCCCTCCACGATTCGCCATCGTCATCGACCACTTTCGGCGAGCGCTTGAGCGCTTCAAGCAGGTGAAGTTCGCCCTTGTTGTACATCTGGTCGCGTTCGAGACCTTCCGTCATCCGGTCGCCCATCCGGCGGTAAACGTAGCCCAGCGCCGCCATCGCCAGCACATACTCGTGGTCAATGTCGAGCGCGCGTTTGAGATGGGTTTCGGCTT
>JACMJB010000121.1 GCA_014380815.1 Armatimonadota bacterium | reverse complement strand
GCCTCCGGGGCGTTTGTCTCGGACCGGCGCATCGAGGGGCAGGCTAGCTTTGAGAGCGACTTCGGAAAGTTCCCGCACACGGTCTTCTTCGCCGCCGAGTTCAGCCGCCCGGTCGTTCAGAGGTCGGTCTGGCTGGGGGACGAGGTACGCACGGGTACGGACTCCATCCAGTCCACGCGGGGGCAGCGGAGTGGGCTGATCGCGACCTTCGCCCCGGGCGGACCCGTCGAAGCGCGGGTCGGTATCTCGTTCCAGAGCGTGGCGAACGCCCGCAAGCATCTCGCGCCCACCCTGGGCCGTCCCTTCGAGGCACTGGTGAAAGACTCGCAGCAGGCATGGCGCAAGGCACTGAGCAAGATCGAGGTCGCGGGCGGAACGGAGACGCAGCAGCGGCAGTTCTACTCTGCGCTGTATCACACGCAGCTCATGCCGACCGATCATACCAACGACTTCGATCTCTGGCCCACCAGGGAGCCGCACTTCGACGATATCCACGCGGTCTGGGACACGTTCCGCTGCACCTATGCGCTCGACACTCTGATCGCGCCCGACACGTTGCGCCGTATCCTGCGCAGCCAGCTTGATATCTACAAGAACAAGGGCTGGCTTCCCGACTACTGGCGGGGCCACAAATACAATATCGTGCAGGGCGGCACCAACATGGATGTCGTGATCGCCGATGCGCTGGTCAAGGGACTCGGCGGCTTTGATAGCGCCCTTGCGTATGAGGCGATCCGCAAAGATGCCACTGTCCCGTCCCCTGCGACCAGCAACTGGACGCTATCCGGTCGCCACGGGGTCTATTTTTCGCTGGGCTACCTTCCTGCGACCTCTCTCAAGGAGATCAAGTTCCGGACCCCCGTTTCAACCAGCCTGGAATATGCGTACAACGATTTCTGCGTCGCCCAGGCTGCGCAGGTTCTGGGCAAAACGGCGGATGCGCAGAAATTCCTCGCTCAGTCGGACAATACCTGGAAGCTTTTCGATCCAGAAACAAAGTTCTTCTGGGCGAAGAATGACAAAGGCGAATGGCTGAGCGGCTTCGATCCGGACCGCTACGCGGGGGGAAACGGTCTCTTCTACGAGGGCACCGCCTGGGGATACCGCTTCTACGCCCCGCACGATATGGCGGGACTGATCCAGCGCCAGGGTGGGGCACAGTCGTTTGTCGCGGCCCTCGACGCCTACTTCGAGGGCGGCAAACATAATCCGGGCAACGAGCCGAACTTCCTGACGCCCTGGCTCTATAACTATGCGGGACGCCCCGATAAAACCGTGGACCGCGTCCACGCACAACTGGCGAGGGATTACCGTCTTGCCCCTGCGGCCTATCAGGGTGACGACGACTCCGGGGCGATGTCGGCCTGGTACGTTTTCAGCGCTATGGGCTTCTATCCCGTCACCGGGCAGGACCTTTATCTTATCGGCAGCCCGCTCTTCACATCCGTTCGGATCACCCTGGAGAAAAACCGCGCTTTCACCCTCACCGCTCGCGGGCAGTCACCCGAAAACCGGTACGTGCAATCCGCCACACTCAACGGTCGCCCATGGAATCAGGCCTGGCTCCGTCATGCGGAAATCGCAAAAGGGGGCGATCTGGTGCTGGTGATGGGGCCACGCCCTTCGTCGTGGGGGACAAGCGCGCTGCCGCCCTCGCGCCTTCTAGCCCAGCCCTCGGTGCCGGTCGCCACGGTTCCCTGACCCACCGACGCCCTGACGGTGGCGGCGCTGGCGTTACCCTGTCAGTCATCCCGTCACTGGGGGAGCAGGTTGTAGCCGACACCCGTCAGGGAGCCGATCACGGTCCAGACAATCGCATTCATCACATCGCCGAGCATCAGGCCGATAAAGAAGGGCAGGGCCGAGCGATAGCCCCGCATGCCCCCGAAGCGCATCAGGGCCGTTTTGCAGAACCAGCCCAGCAGAATCGAAAACCAGAGCTGCCGACCCGAAATCACGGACGCCCCAATAAACCCGATGGGGTGCAGGCCAAAACCGTAGCGTGCCCGCAGCAGCAGCAGAGCCGCGACCCCCAAAAATCCCCCCCCGATCTGGAGGAGGCCGGACAGGCTACCAACCACCGGGGTGGAGGCGAAGCCGCCGATCATCTGGAGGGGGCGCATCGGGCCAGTGCGAAATGCCCAGGTATTGGGCAGCGAGTTGGCCCCGCCATTGAAGTACGGCAGCCATAGCGAGGCCACCAGGGATACCCCGATGCCCAGCACCACCGATGCGATCAGGGCGGGGAACAGAGAGCGAGGTGACATCCCGCTCGCCTCAGCAACCTTCGCGCCGCTCAGGACCTCCGGCAGCAAAAGCTCGCGCGTGTCCCGATAGAACAGGCATTCGATCCGCTGAACCGTGTACCAAGCTCCCGGATCGGCGTGCTGGGTCCCCACGGTCGCCCCGACAGCATCCACCGCCATGCAGGGCATCACCATATACAGCGTCCCTGCCTGGGTCACTACCCAGGAGATCGTCAGAAGGGAAAGCGTCAGCATCAGCAGGCTGAGCACGACCAGCGGCCAGGGGACCGTCGCCAGCCGCAGCCAGACCGCCATCCCGACGTAGCTTGTCGCCAGCCCGACCACGGTCGCGCGGTAGGAAAACAGCTCGCCGCTGTCGTCAATGAAAGCGGCGCGCGGGCCGCCTATCGCCTTTTCCCAAACATCGCGCAGATGCCGCCGCGCCGACCAGAGTGTCCAGGCCATCAGGCCCAGCGCCCCGCCAAATCCCTGGAGAGCATGAAACTGCCGCTCCGAAGGGCTTCCGAGCGAGGCGGGCATGTCCCAGTTGCTCACCGCGCCCAGCAGGATCTCCGCCTTGTAGAAGAGAAAAAAGAACCAGAGCGAAAAGGCTACTTCGGCGGGCAGCAGAAAGGAAAGTCCAACGACGAGCGGAAAGAACAGCACCGGGACCGGCCCGATCTGGTTCCAGGGCGGTGTCGTCAGGAAGGTCTCCAAATTGATCGCGGTCTGCAGGGCGGGGATCGCCGGATAAAGCTGATGCAGGCCGTTCAGGCCGTGCAGCCCGGTAGTGAAGGCGACCGCGCACCAGAGCAGCGGCTGTCGTAATATCGGCGGAAGGTGCGTGCCGGGGGCCGGGTCTTCGGCGAGCAGCAGCGGCAGGCTGACCAGCGGAAAGACAAATTTCTCGTTCTCGATCCACTGGCGGCGCAGCAGGTTCGCCAGGCTGAAGGTGGCGACAAAAAAGCAGACCGCAAATGCTCCCCAGCCCAGGAGCGGCTCAATCCACGCGGCCCACGGGATGTGTTCGGCCCCGCGAGGATAGCCGGTGAAATAGGCGGTGGCGGCATCCCGGTCACTCAGGTTAAGCCAGCCGGGCAGACCGCCCCAGATCCGTCCCTCCCAGTTGTTTCCCCCATTGGAAAAGTAGCCTGGCGCGGCGATATGCGGCAGGAAAAAGCGCATCATCCCCGATGATGGCAGCCCGGAGGCCACCAGCATCAGGGTCCAGATGGTCAAAAGCTCGCTGCGCGAAAAGGTGCGGGCAGGGGCCAGGGACCGAAGCAGGGCATTGATGGGCGCTGCGAACAGCAGCAGTGCGAAGACCGCCCCAACGGGAAACTGATTGCCCGCCAGAAAAGTCGCCCCGATCTTGTAATCGTTATACGGGGTGACCGCGCAAAGCAGCGCTGCCCCCAACAGCCCGATTCCCACGGCCCGACCCGTGACCGCCCGATCACGAGAAGCGCGAGGGGCCGCGTCAATCACAGGCTCACCACGATGTCGCCGTTCTCATCCACAGTGCAGGGGTAGCTGGCGACCCGGCTGTTGGCGTCGTAGAGGGCCTTGCCGGTCACGATGTCGAACTCCCAACCGTGCCAGGGGCAGCGCAACACCCGCCCTTCGAGATCGGGGCGAAACTCGAATACCGGGCTGGGCCGATGCGTGGCGTGGACGTTTCCCAAACAGAGCGGTGCGCCCAGGTGGGGGCAGACGTTCTTGAGAGCGAAGTACTCCCCAGCGACGTTGAACACGCCGATGGAGATGCCGGTCTCGTCGTCCTGCACGACCCGCTTTTCACCGGGCGGCAGATCGCTCGTGGCGCAGACCACGATTCGGCCCCGGTGCCGGGCCTTGGGAGGCTTTGCCTCATCAATGATGCGAAAGGCATGATCGAGCGCGGCATGCTCGCTGCCGTACCCCTCCAGCCTGATGTCGCTGCCGGGAAGCGGAGGTTTTTCCACGTCGTTCTCCCCTACCCTTTCGCCGCTCTGCGCTGCTGTGTCTCTTCCAAGGTCGGCAGGTGATACAGTTCGGCGGCGTTGTCATAAAACACGCGGCGCTTCAGGGCTGGGTCCATCGTTTTCGGGAAGATGCGGCGTGGGTCGTCGAAGTCCCAGTGCGGGAAGTCGGATGCGAAGCAGACCGTGCGCTCGGCGTGGATCATGTCCAGCATCTGCAACAGGTGCTGCGGGTTCTCCGGCTCCTCCATCGGCTGGGTGGTCAGCCGGACCTGACCAATGATGTACTCGCTGGGGGCGCGCTTGAGCCATGGGGTCAGGCTGCGCAGCGCTTTGAAGTTCTTGTCCATTCGCCACATGGTATGGGCGAGCCAGGCCATCCCGCCCTCGACCAGTACCAGCTTGAGACCGGGAAACAGTTCAAATGCCCCCTCGGTCACCAGGCTGATCAGATGCGCCTGAAAGGTCATTGGGATTCCCGAATGCCATTCGAAGTAGTTCGACGGCCGCCCGACCGGCGTGGACGAGCTGAGCGCTCCTTCCGCGCCGGGATGCAGGGCGAACGGTAGGCCAAGCTCCTGGCATGCCTCGTAGACCGGGAAGTAGCGCCGATGCCCATAAAGATCGGCGCTTTCACCACAGGTGATCACCTGCACCATGCGCGGGTGAGCGGCTTTGACGCGCCGGATCTCCTTCGCCGCCGCGGGCGCGTCGTTCATGTTGACGCAGATCGAGCCGAGAAAACGGTCATCCGCGTCGAGCCATTCGGCGATCTGCCAGTCATTCCAGGCCTGCGCCTTGGCGGTGCCGGTATCAATATTGGTGGAGAGGCTGACGCTGATTCCCGGCGGCTGAAGCACGCCATAGGCGATACCGTAGCGGTCGAGCAGGTCGGAGGCGGTCTGATGCGGGTCATCGCAGGCGGCATCCCGGCGCTGCACACCGAAGGGGTTGCTGTAGCCCTGACTGGGCTGCCCGCCTAATCCCTGACGCATTGCCTCCTGAAACGCGGCGGGGATGTATGGTCCCACCGGGCGGCTGTTGGCGGTCGGATGGATGTCGCAGTCAATGATCGGAATCTCGAAGGATTCGGTGGCAGCAGGAGAAAGAGGGTTCATGATAGGCTCCTCGTCGAGCGACGGATAAAGGCGGGCAAAGTGATGCACCCCTCCGCGGGACTTATGGGTTCTCCCTCATTGTGCCTCGACGTTTCTTGACGTATTATATTCGCAGCGTGCCTCGTGAGATGCAACGAAAACTGACAATTCGCGATGAAGATTGATATTTTATGGGCTATTCCTTAAACCGTATCGAGGGTCTTGCCACGCCGTTCCAGGAGGTCCACGAGCAGATTGTGGAGGTCGCGCCCGGCATCAGCCACCCATTCCAGAACCAGGTTCGAAAGCTGCTGTTTGTTCTCGGGGGCGAGTGCCGCCACCAAATACTGGGGTGGGACGGTCCCTGGAACGAAGTACACCTGCGCCCCGGGGACATCCTCGTTCTGCCCTGCCGTTGCAAGCAGCGGTACTTCGGCGTAGAGCCGGGAAGCGAGGCCCGCGTGCAGGTCGTCCGCCTTTCTTTTGACCCGGAGCGGCTTCCGCCCCTTCCCCTTGGCGCGCGGGGGAAGGCCACGCTTCCGGATGCCGACGGGGACGCGAGTGCCTGGGCCGACTACTGCCTGCGTGAGATCCGCCACCTTCGCGCCGGTCGGGACGCCGCCCTTTCCGAAACCCTGGGCCATCTCCGGGACGAAGCGGAGCGCCGTGCGCCCGGATTCCGACCTCGCGTCCATGGCCTTTGTGTCGGCTTGACTATCTTGTGTGCCCGCCTGGGCGCGGCGGAGCCACACACCGGCGATTCCCCGACCAGCGACCGCCGAGTGCCCGCCGGGTATCATGTCGGGAAGATCAAGAGCTATCTGCGGAGCCGTCTGCATCAGCCCACGCACCTGTCCGAGGTCGCCGCGTTCGTGGGACTGAGCGAGGAGTACGTGGCGCGCCTGTTCAAAAGCACGACCGGCCTGACCGTGTTCGAGTATGCGCGCCGCCTGCGGATCACCGAGGCAAAGAACCTTCTCGCCACCACCGACGACAACCTAAGCGAGATCGCCCGCCAGACCGGGTTTTCGTCGCTGACCGTGTTCAGCCGGAACTTCCGGCGGGACGCGGGCATGACCCCCTCGGAATTCCGGCGCGAGATCGCCCGCCAGATCGGTTAAGCCAGATGGTTGGGGAGGATAGTCCATGGAGTCAGCAACGCCCGTCACCAAGCTTGGCCTGGGAGGCCACTCCTTCATTCGGGAACTGGGAAACGACCCCCCCGCTGCCTTCGAGGAGCAGTGCGCCCTTGTCGCGGCCTGCCTGGATACCGGGATCCGCTGGATAGACACCACCTATTATCAGGAACGGGTCGCGCTGGGCAGAGTGCTGGGGCAGCTTTCCCGGGCGCGCGGGGAGGCCCGCCTCACCGCCTGGAACTTCTTCCGGGAGCCGGGCAGGGAAAACAGCCTGCCCGGCTTCACCGCCTATGACCAGGACTCCCTGCCGAAACAGCTCGCGGAGCTACGGACCGATTTTCTGGACCTTCTGGTGATCCATACCAGAGACGACTCAGCGGCGCTGCACCGCGAGATCGAACTGGCGAGCGCCTGGCAGGCGGCGGGCCTGGTCCGGGAGGTCGGACTGGGCATGGCCCGGCTCGAAGATCTGGATTGCCTGCCCACCGGTCACCCTATCACCCAGGTACTCGCCCCTTACAATGCCTTCCACCCCCATGCGGCGGCCCTGTTCCGAGAGGCAAAGGCGCGGGGAATGGCCACTGTCGCCATGTCTCCGTTTGTCCGTGGCTGGAACCTGGATAAGATCGGCGGGGATCGCCGGGTGTCGGCGGCGATCCTGCTGCGGTGGGTGACCTCTCAGGAGATCGTGGATACCGTTTTTGTCTCCATGCGCCGTGCGGAGTGGGTTCTCGCCAACCGAGAGTCAGAAAAGCGAGGGCCACTTTCAAACGAGGAGACTGCTCTGGTCCGCGAATGGACCGCCCGCCTGGAAGGATAGGGTTCTGGGGCGTCATTCCGTGCGCGCCGGCGCCCTGCTCGCTATCGCATCCTGGCTGTCTTCCGGCGCGATGCGGCGGCCCGCCGCGCTCCGGTATGCCTGCGGGGTCGTGCCGAAGTGGGCGCGGAACCGCCGGTAAAAATACGACGGCTGCTCGAAGCCGCATTCTCCGGCAACATCAAGAACAGGCAGGGTCGTGGTCGTAAGAAGCCGGGCGGCGCGGTCGAGGCGCAGCGCGTTCACATACTGCGTCGGGGTCTGACGCGCAGCGGCTTTCAAAACGCGGGCAAGATGGGTGGGAGTGACACCCGCCGCGGCGACAAAACCGGGCAGGCCACTACGCAGCAGGTCCGGGTCCTGCCGCAGTCTTCGGCAGGCACGGATCAGCCAGGGCGGGGCATCGCGGAGAAAGCCGTCATCGGGTATGCCGCCGCGTTCGGGGGCGAGGAGGCAGGGGACCACCGCGGCGAGCAGGCGGCAGGCTTCCAGACCGGAAACTTCCGCCCCGGCTTCAAACCCTTCCAGTGCGCGGTGGAAGGCGGCGGCGCACTCGCTGGCCGAGGGGGCCGATAGCGCGCGGGCGACCGGGACGCTGCCCAGCGTGGTGGCGGTCCCGGTGAGACTGCGAAAGCCTTCCCAGAGGACTGCTGGCAGTGCGATGTTGACATAGTGCAGCAGGCGTCCCGGCAGGAACCGCACGGAGTGCCAGTCTCCGGGCGTGAGCAGAATCAGGTCGCCCGCGCGGAGCGGGGCGGAAGCTCCGTTCACCACGTGTGCCGCCTCGCCCGCGAGGATTCCCATCAGCTCATAGAAATCGTGGGTGTGATCGGAAACCTGGAAGCCGCGCGCCCGCGCGCCATCCACGGCGATCAGCGCGGCGTGATACGCCCTGCCGGGAGCTACGTCTGCGTAGCGCAGGTGACGAAGGTGAGGCGGCCGTGACCGTTCGGAGGAGAAAGTCATGTTCGTATTGTAGAGTCTGTCGTCCTCCTGGTGCAAGACGCGGCGGGGACGCGGGCATACAATAATGGCAACTCACCTGTTTGAAGGAGCCGCAATGATGAGCACCGCAACCACTGGGACGCCCCCCGCTTTCGCGCCCCGCCTCTCCCCCGCCGATGTCGCGCAGTACGAAACAGACGGCTATGTGCTGTTTCGACAGCCGGTGTTTTCCGCCCCGAAGTTCGCCGAGCTAAAGGCGATCTTCGAGGAAGACCTGGCCCGGTACAGCACCAAAGAGCTGGATATGGTTCACACCCGTGATGAGCGGCTGCTGCCGTTCCTGCTCGCGGAGGAAGTGCTGGATCTTGTAGAGCCACTGATTGGCCCCCACATCGGGCTATGGGCCTCGCACTTCATCAGCAAGCCGCCTTTTATGGGCAAAGCGACCCCCTGGCACGAGGATTCGTCCTACTGGAACGGACGCGTCTCGACGATGGAGGGCATCTGCACGGTCTGGCTCGCACTGGACAACGTGACGGTCGAGAACGGGGCGATGGCGGTCATTCCCGGCAGCCAGAAGAACGGCTTTTCCGAGTACGAAACCGTGGATCGCGAGAAAAACATCTTCGGCTCGCAGATCAAGCCGGAACTCATCAACGAGGCCGAGGCCGTTTATTTTGAGCTGGAGCCGAACCAGTGCAGCCTGCACGAGGCACGGATCATCCATGGCGCAAAGGCGAACACATCGCCGAACCGCCGTGCGGGCTACACCATGCGCTACTTCCCCACCACCTCCAAGCTGAACCCGGAGCGCAACATCGGCCATCCGATCTGGCTGGCGCGCGGCGAGGATAAGGCTGGCAATACTTACGCCAACGCCTGAGCCGACCCATCAGCAAGATCGGTCAAAGCCGCCCGCCGGAAAGGAGACTTCCCGGCGGGCGCTTGGTTTCGGGTATCCTGACGCGGCGCGCATAAAATCAGAACCCTGCCCGGTGCCGCGGGCGGGAACCGCACCCGCGCGGTGTGTTTCTTCTTTGCAGGAACGCGAAAGGAACCAGGAACCCGATATGGAAACCACGGACACCCGAGAAAAAGTGCGACATCTGACCGAACTCGTCACGACCGGCAGGGCCAACGAGGCATATCGCACCTATTATGCCCCCGATGTGGTGATGCAGGAAAACGGTGAGACGCCGCGAACGTCTTTGCAGGCCTCGATTGACCGGCAGGATCAGGCGACGACCGGGGTGACGGTAAACGAGTTCGCGCCGCGCTCGATTGTCGTGGATGGCAGCCATGCCGCGATCGAGTGGGTGATTGACATCACGACCCCGGACGGCTCCCACATCCACATCGAGGAATTCGCTCTGCAAACGTGGAAAGACGGCAAGATCGTTCAGGAGCGGTTTTATTACGATCCAAGCCAGTCTGTCCCCAAGCCCAAGAACCAATAAAGCCATCGAGGAGCGTGACCGACAGCGGATCGAAACCGCTGTCGGTCACGCGGCGGTGTTCCGGTGAAACGGATAGGAGGTGGCGCAGCCGGCACACTCCGCGAAAAACTGGCTGCCGCTTTTGCGCGTCTTCTCCTTCGCACCGCAGCGGATGCAGATGCGGCGCAGCGGCGTGTTGCCGCCGCAGGCGCGACACTGGAAGTAATAGCCGTAACGCCCGTGCCGGACTTCCATGCGTCCCGAACGGCAATGACGACAAAAATATACGGAAACGAAAGCGGTCGGATGGGGACCGGGCGACGGTAACGGTGCCCTTGTCGTGGGAGCCGCTTTGGAAGGGAAGAGAGATGGGCGGTGATGGGCGACAAAAAGCTGTGACATCCTCAGGATTTCGTCGCGCGAGAGCGTGAACGGTGGTTCCGCCGAGAGGCTGAACCGTCGGAATGTTTTTTCCGCCTCCTGCAGACGGTTTCGCAGCGCCTGAATACGATCCGTCACCTGATCCGCCTTGCAGACCTTTTCGAGATAGAGATGCGGCGGGCGGTCAATGATTCCTGAGTCGGAGATCGCGACCAGAACCTCAAGGCCCATGCAGCGATAGCTGATCTGAACGGGATCCGGGGGAAGCCCGGCCCGCAGGTAGTCGCGGAACTGCTGCAGATAGGTCCGCAGAAACTCCCCCTGGCGCTCGGCCTGTTTGACCGGCGACGGCATCCCGCGCCAGTCTCCGTTCCAGTATCGTGCCCACTCCTCCTGCTCGTTGATGCGCAGACGGCTCGAGACGCTCTTGCTCTCCACGATAAGGACCCCGTGGCGATGCAGGATCAGATGGTCCATCTGCGCCGCATCTCCGTCGTTTTCCAGCCGGATACCGTTGAAAACGAGATAGTCCTGCGAATCCTTGAAGGCGCGGCGCAGATAATGCGCCAGATCTTCTTCCGCTTTACGGCCTGCCTTCGCGAGTGCCTCTCCCGGTACAAACGAATCTAATTCCTTGACGATCATTCCTCGCTCCGTTCCCCAGGATTTATGTTCGGCAGAACGGGTTTTTAGCGACAGGGGCGACTGCGCAAAAAGGCCGGAAGGGCCAATTGCCATGGAACGGGAATACTACCCCAGGAGAACCGATCACCTATGCCGTCGCCGACCGACGCCCCCAACCCTTTTTCCGACGCTTCCGATATTTCCGAGAACAAAAAGCTGGTGCTGATTGACGGAAACTCGCTGCTGTACCGCGGATTCTTCGCGATGCGCGCACTGACGACCAGTGCGGGACAGCCGACCAATGCCGTCTTCTCATTCACGATGATGCTGCTGACCCTGTTGACGGAGCAGAAACCCGACGTGATCCTATGCGCCTGGGATGCCCCTGCCAGAACGTTCCGCCACGAGGCATTCACGGAGTACAAGGGCACACGGAAGGCGACGCCGATCGAACTGGTGGAACAAGGGCCGCTCGCGCGCGAGATGGTGGCGGCTTTTCAGATTCCGACGGTCGAGGTGCCGGGCTTCGAGGCAGACGATGCCATCGGGACACTGGCGCGCCGGGGCCGCGACAGCGGTTATGACGTGCTGATCGTGACCGGCGACCTGGATGCCCTGCAGCTCGTGGAGCCGGGAGTGCGGGTGATGACGACGGTCAAAGGGGTGACCGACACCGTGATCTACGACGAAGCGGCGGTGTGGAACCGCTACGGCCTGCGCCCCGATCAGCTTGCCGATTACCGCGCCCTGAAAGGGGACACGAGCGACAATATCCCCGGTGTACCGGGAATCGGCGAGAAGACGGCGGCCACGCTGCTGCAGAAATACGAGACGGTCGAGAACCTGCTGCGGCACCTGGACGAGGTGACCCCCGCCAAGCTGCAGGCCTCGCTGGTCGGTGGGACAGACCAGATGACGCTCTCCAAACGGCTCGCCGTGATTGTGCGCGACGTTCCGCTGGAAGGCGTGGACCTTCCCGGCCTTGATGCGGACCCACACGCGCCGGACTGGGCCGCGGTCCGGGCACTGTTCGAGCGCCTGGAGTTCCGCACCATGCTCAAGCGGATACCGGGGGAGTCCCCCCGGCGGCCCCTGCCCGCCCTGCCCGAATCGGGACAGCCCCTCCCCCCGGTGGACAGAGGACAGGAACCTGATGCTGGGGGAGGCCGGGACATCGAGGCCGAGGATTATGATCCGTTTGCGGTTTCGGAAGAGGAGGAGGCATCTGCCGTCTCTTCCGCTCCGGCAGCCCCCGCTGACTACCGCGAGGCCGACACCCCGGAAATGCTCGCGGAGATGGTGAAAGCGGCGCGCGGCGCGCACCGGATCGGACTACGGCTGCATGCCGGGGAGGGGATTCTGGACTCGGATCTGCTGGGGGTCACTCTCGCGGTCGGGGCGGGGACCGTGTTCTACGTGCCCGTACAGGTCAAAATGCCGTTGGAGGCGACTGCCACGAGCGAGGCTGAAGCGAAGGGCAAGCCCGCCGCTGCTGCTCCCCTGACAGCAACTGCCTCCCTGTTCGATGCGCCCGCTGGGGAGCCGACCACGGTGGCGGCGAGACTGGGGGGGGAGCCGGTGATCGTTGCCGCCCCGCTGAAGGATCTCCTGGAAGACGCCGGGATCGCCAAGGTCACCCACGAAGCCAAAAGCGACATCGCCGTGCTGGCTCGGTACGGGGTGACCCTGCGCGGTATCACCTTCGACACCGAACTCGCCTCCTACCTGCTGAACGCCGGTCGGCGGTCGGGCTTTCCGCTTTCCGAGATCGCCTTCGACTACGTGGGCCGCGAACTGACGGTTTTGGATAAGAAAGAGCGCAAGGCCATGGAGGCGGACGCCCTCTTGGCCCACGAGAAGCAGGAAGCGCTTAAGGAGGCGGATGCCCTGCTCGCGATCCAGGCCGTCCAGGAGCCACGGCTCGCCGCGGATGGCCTGCTGAACCTGCTGGAAACGCTGGAACTGCCGGTCGCCCCGATCCTCGCCGAAATGGAGCTGGCGGGTCTTTATGTGGAGGTTCCCGTCCTGAATCGGATCGCGCGCGAGATGCAGGCAAAGATTGACGTGCTGGAGACGCAGATCTTCGAGATCGCGGGGGGCGAGTTCTCCATCGGCTCGACCAAGCAGCTTCAGGAGATCCTGTTCGACAAGCTGAAACTTCCCGCCTCAAAGAAGACCAAGACCGGCTACTCCACCGGCGCGGAGGTGCTGGAGGAGCTTGCCCCGGACTTCCCCATCGTTTCGCTGATCCTGAGCCACCGCGAACTTACCAAGCTCAAAAACACCTATGCCGAGGCGATGCCTGCTCTGGTGCGCCCCGACACGCATCGCATCCATACGTCGCTGAATCAGACGGTCGCGGCGACGGGACGGCTCAGTTCCAGCAATCCAAACTTACAGAATATCCCGGTTCGGACGGAGATCGGGCGCGAAATCCGGCGCGCCTTCACGGCCTCGCCGGGCAATACGCTGGTGTCGGCGGACTACTCGCAGATCGAGCTTCGTCTGTTCGCCCATGTCAGCAAAGACCCGGAACTCGTGGCTGCCTTCAGCTCCGGTGAGGACATCCACAAATACACCGCCTCGCGTATCTACGGTGTGCCTGTGGACGAAGTGACTGGCGACATGCGCCGTGCCTCCAAGACGGTCAATTATGCGGTCATCTACGGTATCTCCGAGTTCGCGCTGGGCCGCCGCCTGGGGATCTCGATGAGCGCCGCGAAAGAGCTGAAAACCTCGTACTTTACCCGCTTCCCCGGGGTGCGCCGCTACCTGGACGAGACCGTCGCCTTCGCCAAGGAACACGGCTATGTGCAGACCCTGTTCGGTCGCCGCCGCTATATCCCGGACATCAATTCGCGGGTCTTTCAGTTTCGGCAGGCCGCCGAGCGCGCGGCGGCGAACATGCCGATCCAGGGGTCGTCGGCGGACATCATGAAGGTGGCGATGATCCGTGTCTACGAGATGCTTCGGAAAGAGAAGTTCCACGCCAAAATGCTGCTGCAGGTCCACGACGAACTGCTCTTCGAGACGACCGAGGACGAGGTGCGCCCGCTCGCCGACAAGGTCTACGAGGCGATGTCGGGGGCGTATCCGCTGGATGTGGCTCTGGATGTGGAGGTGAAAACAGGCAAAAGCTGGGCGGATGTCACCCCTGTGGAAGACCTCTCCGCCTCTCTCACCGATATTTCTGTCCCCTGATGCCTCCTGTATGGGCGAGCACGATGCGAACCGGCAGTAAATGGCTACGAGACACTAGTTTCGAGGGATTTCAATGCCTGGAGGCTAGAAAACTTGGGTAAAAAACCCCGAAGTGTCCTGAATTTTCGTTCCGCCTGGCACAAACCGGCCGGGTTTTCCCGTAAAGCAGAGTGGGTCCTGAAGCGCCGCTGTGGCAATGATGCTGCTTCCCGGCGGGACTCTTTCTGGAGGAAATGTATGACGGTCAACGATGACTGCATTCAGCAGCTTGGTCGGGTTTTGTTAGTCCGCTGCGGTCACTGCCCCCTCGATGGGGAGAGCGGCAGCAGTGGTGTCCGGGTCAGCGAGATCATCGCCCGCGCCCGGAGCGGCGGGGCGCGGACGGTCCTTCTGGACGCGACCGCCAGCCCTTATGCGGACAGCGGCGGCCTGCGCTGGCTCTTGCATCTGAAGCAGGCGGCAGAGGAGAGCGGACTCGCGCTGCGAACGGTCGCCGCGCCGGGGAGCCGGATCGTGCGGAACCTTTCCCTGCTCGACGCGGGGCTGGACGTGTACGACGACCTCCATGCAGCCTGGTCCGCCAACGGGGCCATGACAGGCGGACCGGCACCATTGCCCGCGCGGCGCGCGGCGCACTGAGGCGGACAAGACACAGCCGGGCCGGGAAACCAATTTCCCGGCCCGGCTCTTCGTCTGCCGACGCCCCCGCGCGGCAGATCGGGTGCGTATGCACGGGGCTTTTCGGGTACAACAAGCGGAAGGACCTTTAGATACGTCTCGTGACCAATGGCAACGGAACGCACTCGGCAGCGGCGAATGCTGTCTCAAGAGAAGACGCAAAGGCGGGGCAGCCTCGGATTTTGCTGGTGGATGACCGGCGCGAAAATCTGCTTGCCCTCGCTGCTGTGCTGGAACCGCTGGAGCAGCAGGTGGTGCTGGCCCGCTCCGGTGCGGAAGCCCTTAAGCATCTGCTCACCGATGATTTCGCACTGATCCTGCTGGATGTGCAGATGCCGGACATGGACGGCTTCGAAACCGCCGCCATCATCAAGCAGCGGGAGAAGTCGCGCTATATTCCGATCATCTTTGTCACCGCGATCAGCCGCGAGGAACAGTACGTGTTCCAGGGCTACCAGACGGGGGCGGTGGATTATCTGTCCAAGCCCGTGGACCCGGACGTGCTGCGAAGCAAGGTGACCGTTTTCGTCGAACTGTACCAGCAGAGCCAGAAGATCCGCGAGCAGGCCGAGGCGTTGCGGCAGGCCGAACTGCGCGAAGCGGCGCTTCAACGCGACCAGGCGGAGCGCGAGCGCGAGCGGCAGTATGTCGAGGAGCTTGCCAGCCGGGAAACGCAGCTTCGTCAGTTCAAGGCGACACTCGATGCGACGCTCGATGCCGTTTTTCTGTTCGATCCGGAGACACTGCGCTTTTTCTATGTGAATGAAGGGGCGGTCTCTCTGCTGGGGTATACCTCCGACGAATTGCTGCAGAAGACCCCGCTGGATCTCGATGCCGACAGCGACCCCGATCAACTGCGCCGCATTCTCGTGCCGTTGATGAGCGAGGGAAATATCGCCCCCGCCTCACACGCGCAGACTTACGAGACGCGGCTTCGCCAGCGCTCCGGCCTGGTGGTTCCGGTTGAGGTGATGGTGCAGTATGTCGCACCGCCGGAGGGCGGCAAGGCGCGCTTCGTCTCCATCGTGCGCGATGTTTCCGAGCGCAAATTGGCGGAGGCGCAGCTCGCCCTGCTCTACGAGCGCGAAAAGAAGATCGCCCAGGCGCTGCAGCAGAGCATTGTGAACACGCCGCCGGAGGATCTGTTCCCCGGTCTGCACATTGATGCCAAGTACGAGGCGGCGTGGGATGAGGCCAGTGTCGGCGGGGACTATTTAGACTTCTTCGCGCTGGAAAAGGGACGGGTCGCGCTGGTGGTCGGCGATGTTTCCGGCAAAGGGCTTGCCGCCGCCGCCCGAACCGCCGAGGTCAAATACGCCCTGCGCGCTTTTCTGCGTGAGACGCCCGACCCGGCCCGCGCCCTGACACGGCTGAATACGCTGCTCTGTGATACGTCCCGTCTCGAATCCAGCGACTCCGGCGGATTCCCTGGCCCGGGCCATTTCATCTGCCTATCGGTCGCGGTCGTGGCCCCCCAGACTGGTGAAACGATCTTCGCGCTTGCCGGGGCGGAGCCGCCGCTGATCCTGCGCGCGAGCGGCAAGACCGAAACCGTGACCGGGGGAGGAATGCCCGTCGGGATTGATGCCGCCGAGAGCCATCTCAGCACCACGTGGCAACTGGAGCGGGGCGATATGTTGCTGATGCTCACTGACGGCATCACCGAAGCGCGTCAGGGGCGCGAATTCTTCGGCTACGACGGCTTCACGAACGCGGTGTCGGGAGCCGCACCCGGCGGCAGTGTTCAGCAGGTCGCGAAATCGGTCCTGGAGGCGGCCCGAAACTTTGCGGGCGGTAAGCTCCACGATGATGCCTGCCTTTTGCTGGCGGCCCGGTACTGAGGGATCAGAAGACTGGCTGCCCGGCAAATCGGCGGCGGCGGGGCTTTCAGGGAGTCGAGAACAGGTGCGCCCCGTCTCCGGCCTTGATGTCCGTGGGCAGACCCTGGATCCAGGAGGGGAGTGGCGCGGTCGGCCCCTGCTCCAGCACCACGATGGTTCCCTCCGCCCCCGTCAGCAGGAACACGTGGTCGCAGGTCTTCAGCATCATCCAGAAGCCGTGACCGAGGGTTCCGCCGGTGGAAAAACCGCGCTCCAGGGTAGCGCGGTGCAGGGATGCCTCCGCGATCCCGGACCCCTGGTCGCGCACCCAGACCTGCACCGTCCCCGATGCGGGTTCCATGCGCACCTCGCCCGTGGCCTCTTTGCCGTGCACGACGGCGTTCATGGAAGCCTCGCCCACCGCAGTCTCGAAGTCCTGTAGCCGCTCCGGAGACCAGTGGATCCTCTCCGACAGGCCGAGCAGATGCTGCCGCAGCGCCCGCAACCGCGAAGCGCTGAGGGCGATCGGCTCACCGTGCAGCGGAAGCGGAGCGGGAAGATCGCTGGTCGAGTCGCACAGATGCAGCCGCCCCTCGGTCAGGCTGGAAAGAACGTCGCGCAGAAAGGTGCGCTGTCGGCGCGCCATCTGTTCGACTTCGCGGCTCAGCGCCTCTTTCTCTGCCTGCGTCCTGCGCCGCTTGGTAATATCATGCACCAGGCAAACGAAGCGGGCGGGAGAGGAGTCGGTGTTCTCGGGGCCGGATGCCACGTACTGCAGAAAGATCTCGACAGGGAACGTGGTCCCATCCTTGCGCCGCAGAGTCGTCTCAAAGGTATCCGCGGCTTTGATGCCCTTGACCAGCGGGGCGACCAGCCGCCGGAACCGGCGCGCATCAAAGTCCGGCAGGACATCAGGCGGCGTCAACGCCCGCAGCTCGTCCTCGGTATATCCGAACTGCCGTACTGCCCCCTGATTCGCATACTGGTAGCGCAGCGTTTCCGGGTCTAACAGCAGCACCCCATCGAGGGTTGCATCGAGCGTCGCCTTGAACTGGCGAAGCTGCGTTTCCCGTTCCGTCAGCGCGGCAACGTGACGCTGTTCCTGCTCCCGCTCCCGGATCGCTTGCTGCAGGGCGGTCTCGCGCTGCTCAGCCTGCCGCAGTTCGGCGGCCTGCAGCCGGATCTGTTCGCGCTGCCGGAAGAGGTCCACGAACACCGCCACCTTGGATCTCAGCACATCGGCGTTGTAGGGCTTTCGCAGGAAATCCACCGCCCCCACGGAATAGGCGGTCGAAACGTGCTTCTCGTCCTCATCAATGGCGGTGATAAAGATAATGGGGACATGCCGGGTACGGTCCCGCTGCTTGATCAGGCTTGCGACCTCGAAGCCGTCCATGTCCGGCATCTGCACATCCAGCAGAATGACCGCGAAATCCCCGGTCAAAAGCTGTTTCAGTGCCTCGCGCCCCGATGCCGCCTTGACCAGAAGGTAGCTCTGTGGTTCCAGAATGCCCTCCAGGGCCGTCAGGTTCGCGGGCTGGTCATCTACCAGAAGGAGCGTGGCTTGCTGCTGCAAATGATTCCTGTACATTTCGCTGCGCGCTGTCTAAGAAAGCGGCGGGTCGCGCCGTCATGGTTCGCGCCGCTTCCCCCTCATTCTACCGAGTTTGACCTGGATACTGTACGCTTTGGTTTCATCATTTTTAACGGTCACGTGAAACGGGCGACCGGCAGCCCCCGCGGCAAGGACCCGAAACGGGGCTTCTGGGCACTTTGGCTCGGTATGGTACCCTGGAACGGACGATTCAGGCGGGTTCGATCCGGGCTTAGCCCCCGCGCGGAATCAGCAGGGATATCGTGAGCAAAAGGCCGATGGCGATCACGACGCGACGCACATTCTTCTGACCGATACGCCGCGCGATCCCCGCCCCGGCCCAGCCCCCAAACAGCGAGCCGACCGCCATCAGCCCGGCGATCTTCCAGTCCACCAGCCCCCGCTGAATGAAGATCGCGGATGCGACGCCGTTGATGCCAAGCGTGAAGATGGCCTTGATGCCGTTCATCTGATGAATATTGGTCAGCCCCATTAGCCCAAATGCGGCAAGCGTCAGAATCCCGATCCCGGCCCCGAAATAGCCGCCGTAGACGGCGATTCCCAGCAGAAACAGCCCGACCGGCAGGGTGAGGTGAAGTATCCCTTCTCTTGCCTGCTGGTTGGGTGCTGACGGGGGGACCGGGACAGCAGCACCAGCTGTTGTCGCCCGCGTTTTCTGCCAACGGGAAAGCGGCTCCTGCGCCATAAACAGCACGGTCGCCAGCAGCACCAGAAAGGGGATAAGCCGGTCAAACGTCGAGACCGGGGTGCGCGCAAAAAGCAGCGCGCCGCCGACCCCGCCCAGCAGCCCGATCCCGCTGATCGGGGCGATGGTGCGGGCATTCTGTGTTATCTCCTGCTTGTAGCCCCACAGGCTGGAAAGCTGACCGGGCCAGAGCGCGACGGTGCTGGTGGCATTGGCGACTGTGGATAACTGCCCGGTGGCGAGCAGGGCGGGGAAGGTAAGAAGAGTGCCGCCGCCCGCGACTGAGTTGATCGCGCCCGCCAGCGCGGATGCGGCGATCAGCAGCAGGGCTTGGGGTAGGGAGACCATACGGCCTCCATGGTACCCGGCAATCGGAACGCGCGCCGCCGGAACGCCCAGGGCGCCTGACTACCGGTCGCGGGCGACGACGAAGCGGGCGAGCCGTTCGAGGGCATCGCGGTGCGGGCTGGCGGGGAAGCGGCGCAGCTCTTTGATCGCCCGCTCCGTTCGCTCCTCCGCGACCTTCTGCGCGGCTTCAAAACCGCCCAAGCGCTGAATCGTGGCGGTGATAGCGGCGATGTCGGCGTCCGTCATCGCGCCGCCGGGCGGCGCCAGACGGACCCGGAGCGATTCACGAGTCTCGGAGTCCGCCTGCGCGAGGGCATGAATCAGCGGGAGCGTGACGCGCCCATCGCGCAGGTCGGTACCCAGCGACTTGCCGGTCTTTTTCGGATTCCCCAGAAAATCGAGAAGGTCATCGGCGATCTGAAACGCATTTCCCAGATGGTGCCCGTAGGCCCGCAGGGCGGCGGCCTCGGCGGCGTCCGCGCCGCCGAGCATCGCCCCCGTCTCGCAGCAACCCGCCAGAAACCGCGCCGTCTTCCGCTCGATCACCTCTTCGTAGGTCTCCAGAGGGATGTCCAGGTTGTGCGCGATCACATCCTGCAACACCTCGCCCTCCGCCATCGTCACGGTCACATCGGAAAAGACCCGCACCACATGCAAGTTCTCGTCGTTGTGCGCGAGCAGCGAGATGGACTTGGCGAGCAGGTAATCGCCGGTCAGGATCGTGATGCTGTTGCCGTACACGGCGCTCGCGGTTGGTCTTCCCCGGCGCTCCGGAGCCTCATCCACGACATCGTCGTGCATCAAGGTGGCCATGTGGATCATCTCCGCGGCGGCGGCGGCGGCGATCACCCGGTCCTCCGGGTAAACAAAGCTCGTACGCTGTGCGGCGGCTGTGCGGGCGCAAAGAATCGCCAGTGCAGGACGCAGCCGCTTCCCGCCGGACAGAAGGGTATGACCGGAAATGTCGCGCACCGCCCCGACATCCGAGCGGGTCTCGGCGATCAGCCGTGCTTCGACTTTCTGTAGTTCCCCCTCGATCAGGCCCAGCAGGGAGACGGGGGAAGAGGTGTTGTCTGAGGTCAGGGTCCGGGAAGTCATTTCGTTACGCTCGATTTCCATTTCCGGCTTCAGTGGGACGGATGTCGGCATCACCACTCGTCAGCGGCTTAACGCCAGAGTGCACAACAACTGCCCCGAAGGCAAGTTCCGTAATCCGAATATCGCGCAGTCCCGCGTCCTGGAGCAGGGCGGAAAGCGCCTCACGCGAGTAGAAGGCGGCCACGGACGACGGCAGGTACTCATAGGCGGCCCGCCGCCCAGAGACCAGGCCACCGAAAAAGGGCAGCAGGTGGAACGAGTAGCTCCGGTACAACGCGGCAAAGAGAGGATTCTGCGGCTGATTAAACTCCAGCAGGACCACGCGCCCGCCGGGCCGGGTCACGCGCGCCATCTCGCGAAGCCCGAGGGGGATATCGGCGACATTGCGGATGCCAAAACCGACCGTCACGGCGTCGAAGGTACTCGAAGGAAAGGGAAGAGACTGGGTATCGGCGAGCGCGAAGCGGACGCTGCTCGTCTCGGAACGGCTTTTTGACCGCTTCTTCTCACCGAGCGACAGCATCGGGGCGGAGAAGTCGCTGCCGATCACGGCCCCTGCCTTTCCGACTCGCCGTGCCAGCTCAAACGCCAGATCGCCGGTGCCGGTGCAAACATCGAGCGCGGTGCCGCCGGGTGCAAGGCAAGCCTCGGACGCCGCCACGCGCCGCCACTGATGATGCATCCGGGCGGAAAGAACCGAGTTCAGCAGATCATAGCGCGGCGCGATGGCATCGAACATCGCCCGCACGTATTCGTGCTTCTTCTCCGGCGTGGGCAGCGCGGAGGATTTTCCCGCACCGACTGTTTCTGGCTCGAGGGGCGCTTCGACCGCCATGCACGTATCGCTCTTCCGAAGCCGTTCGCTGTACCGCCTTCTCGCCAAAAGTTTGTGAAGGCTGTCACAAACGACAATCAAATTATATCACCGCTTCCTGTCGCTGCGCCGCCAGAAAAGAACCTTGAAGGAGAGGATTCGGGCGGGGCACGGAGGGGAGCTGCGAGCCGGAACTTTATCCGCAAAACTACTGGTTTTTAGTAAAAAATCACCGGAAATATTGCGGAATCTTTCGGGAAAGGTTACTGTTCCTGTGTCGGCTGCTAGAGATCGAGAAGATCCAGGATAACCATGACGCTCCAAACCGCAACAAACCCCTCGCCGCCACTCTCCGCGCCCAAAGAGATGCCCGTTCTGGCACGGCTGGCCCAGTTCGCGCGGCAATTCAAACAAAAACCGTTTCCCCCGAGACCCGGCAGTCGGCGTATCGCCCGGGGGATCGAGACCGCGCCGCTGCCGACCCACTCGGCCAACGCTGCCGCGCCCGCCGCAGTTCCGGCGAAAGCGACACCGCTATCATCCCCCGTCTGGCAAGCCTGGCGGGAGCGCGGCGATGGTTCCGGCTCTACGGTAATCCAGGTCGTGGGGGCGTGCCTCTCCCCTCCGGAGGGCTGCGCGGGTCAGATCGTGCTGCAGGAGATAGTTCTGTCCGCTCAAAAACAGCAGCAGTGGGCCGGGGGGGCGGGCAGCTGCTCCACCTCCGGGGTGCTGGTGCTGGAGCGCCTGGTGGTACCGCCCCCCTTTGGCGCGGCACCGGCTGAGGGCGGTGACCGGACTCACAGGGTCTGCTTCCGCAGGCAGGAGACCCCGCTGAATCTGCCGTCCCCGTTCCTCGCGCCGCGGCAATCGGCGACCCCCATCGCCGCCGCCGCGCCCGTCTACACCCATGTCACGATTCTGCCGGACAATGTGGTGATCGCGATCCAGGACCGGGCCTAACCCCGGCCCCTAGCCCAGGCCCCCATCCCAGTGCGTTCCCAGTGCCGCAAGGCGCTCCCGGTACTCGATTCGCTCGCACCATTCCTCCGGCCAGGCGGAAACTCCATGATGGGCGCCCGCGAATGCCCCGGCAAGACAGGCAATAGAATCTGAGTCGCCCGATGTCACCGTGGCATGGCGAAGGGCAGCGACCGGGTCGTCGGGATACAGCAGAAAGCAGAGCAGACCGGTCGCGAATGCCTCCTCCGCGATCCATCCCTCGCCGGTCGCAAGGCATGGGTCGGTGTCACGGTCGGGGTGGGAGAGGGCAGCATCGAGACGATCCAGCGTTTCCAGACATTCTTCCCAGCCCCGTGCGATGAAATCTCGCGGCGAGGTCAATCCGGGCCGCTGCCACAAAGAGCCGAGCCACTCCTCCCGGTAGATCTCCCGCTGAGACTCCGCGTAGGCGCGCAGCCGGGACGGAAGCGCCGCCGCCGGTTCATCCCCCCGTGCCAGATCCGTGATCGCGAAGGCGGTCAAGTCAGAGGCGGCGAGCGCGGTCGGGTGCCCGTGTGTCAGCGCAGCCTGAAACTGTGCTATGCCCGCGCGTGTCTCCGGGTCGGTGCGGGGCAGCAGACCGACCGGCGCCACCCGCATGTTGGCGCCGCAGCCTTTGGAGCCGGGCACGGTCGCCTGCTGCCAGACCTGACCCCGCTGCAGGTTGCGACAGGCCATCAGGCAGGTGTTGCCCGGCGCGCGGTTGTTGTCCGGGTGAATAAGCCAGGCGACAAACGCCTCGCGAAGGGGACCCTCCAGAGCCGCCGCGGTGAAAGGAGGCTGCGTGGTCACCAGTGCCTCGCCGACCGCAAGCGCCATCTGGGTATCGTCGGTGACCAGGGCCGGGTTTCCCTCCGGTGCCGCAGGACCAGACGGGCCGTAAACCGCGACGATATGCCGGGTGTCGCGGATAAACTCGACCGGCGCAGCGAGGGCGTCTCCAAGCGCTAGGCCAAACAGGCAGCCAGAGGCGGCGCGTTTTTCCCCGAAAGAGCGAGAAATGTTCTTCATGTTGTTAGTGTATCTCAGACACATTCGGGCCGCAATACGATCCGTTAATCCGTTGACCCGTTACCCGAACGGCTCAACGGATTAGGGGATCAGTTGTAGGCGTCGGGGGCGCAGGGATACGGCTCTCCGCGCGCGAAGTGGGTCATGGCCTGGTCGAATACCTCGGCAAAGGGGCGTCCGCCCGGCTCCGGGACACCCAGCAGCGGGCGCGTGTCGTAGGTATGCCAGATGCCGAAATAATGCCTTCCCGCCAGCATGACGGGCACGGCGTAGATGTCGGGATAGATATTAATGTCCACAAAGAAAGGAACACCATCGTCCGCGCGGCGTAGATAGTCCGCGGCGAAGTAATCCAGACCCAGCGTCTCCGCGATCCGGCGCGTCTGCTGGATCTCGTTCGGGGTCATGTCGAAGCCGGCTTCGCGATGTGGCTTGCTCGGACCGCACACGTTCCAGTGACCACAGGACAGCCAGTAGCCGGGACGGACTGTGCCTGCCAGATAATAAACGCGCGCCCGCTGGTACCAGTTGTCCGGCCCGCTTCGCGAGTCAACAAACTCGAAGGCACGGTAGCCCGCGCGCGGCCCGTCGTATAGCTCCTGAGATTTGGGGGAGGTCTGTACGTTCTGCATCTTGTAAACGACGAGCGTCTTTCCGACGTCCTCGGGACCGAACGCTTCCTCTCCGCGCGGCGCGCCCACCCCCGCGGCCCGCAGGCGGGGGAAGCAGTCCAAGGAGTGGTAGACATCATAGCGGTCCGGGTGGTTCAGGATTTTCGCCTCTGGCCTGGCACGGTCAAGAGCCGCGCTGATCCGCCGCCGCGCCTCCCCGGTCAGCGGGTCCTGCGAAAAAACCCAGACGATGTCGGCATCCTCAACCCGGCTGTTGACGGAAGCAGAGCAGCAGCGGCTGCGTTCATTGATCCAGAAGGCGTTCATACTGCCGAAACCGGCTTCGTTGCAGTCCAGCAGCGTGATATGGATCGGACGCCGCAGTGCCCGGTGACGCTCCAGTCGCTGACGGGTCAAGCGTCCCGGTTCGTGCTGATAGCCGACACGCTCCGGGGCCACCCCCGCCAGCCACCAAAAGTTCTGTGCGATGGATTCCCGGTCTAGTCCAAGAGACCGGCGCAGACGGGGAAATGGGAGATGGAGACGGGATCTGCCGTGGCCGGATTCGGTCATGAGACAAAATTCTGGGTTTGGCCCGCGATTTCCTCCGACCGGTTTTTCTGCCAAACTTTACACACCGCCCTGCCCCATGCTAGACTTCCTGGAGACGAGACTTCTTGAAAACCTGCGCGCGATGTAGTCAGGACGAGGGACAAAGCATTGACGGAACGAAGCGGACAAAAGCTGCGATTCGGGGTGATCGGGTGCGGGGCGATCGGACCGACCCATGCAGGGGCGATTGCGCAGATCAAAGACGCCGAACTGGTGGCGGTCGCGGATGTGAACGCGGACCGGGCACGAGAGATGGCGGAAAAGTTCGGTGTCGGCAAAGTCTATAGCAGCGATCAGGATCTGCTCAGCGACGGGGAGATTGATGCTGTCTGCCTTTGCACACCGTCGGGAATGCATGCGGATGGCGCGGTCGCCGCGCTGCTTGCCGGAAAGCATGTGATCGTCGAGAAGCCGATGGAGATCTCGCTGGAGGCATGCGACCGGATGATCGCCGCCGAGGATTCGACCGGCAAGAAGCTTGCCATCATCAGCCAGCACCGCTTCGATGCCGCGACCCTGCTGGTAAAAGAGGCGATTGACAGCGGAAAGCTCGGCAGTCTCGTGCTCGCGGATGCCACGGTGAAGTGGTGGCGCACGCAGGAGTATTATGACTCCGGCGACTGGCGCGGGACCTGGGCCATGGACGGCGGCGGGGCACTGATGAACCAGGGCGTCCACACCGTGGACCTGCTGCAGTGGCTCGCGGGTGGTGTCTCCTCGCTGTTCGCCTATACGCGCACCGCCGCCCATGAACGGATCGAGGTAGAGGACATCGCGGTTGCCGCGCTGCGCTTCGAGAACGGCGCGGTCGGGACTCTGACCGCGACCACGGCGGCCTATGAGGGCTTTCCGGTTCGCATTGACCTCTACGGCACGGAAGGAACGGCAGTCCTGGAAGGCGACCGTCTCAAAACGCTGAAGTTCAAAACCGGCGAGGAGTTCCACGGCGAGGCCGCCGCGGCACATGCGCTGTCGGTCGCGAGCGGCGGCACGGCGAGCGTAAAAAACCAGGCTGCCGTGCGCCTGGAAACAAATACCGCGGTCGCCGATCCGGGTGCGGTCTGGGGGGATGCCCACCGAGCACAGATCGAGGATTTCATCGCGGCGATCCGGACCGGCGGCAAGCCGCTGATTGACGGGCGGGCGGGCAAGCGGCCTCTGGAGATTATCCTGGGCGCGTATCGCTCGTCGCGCACCGGTCAGCCAGTCACGATCCGCTAAACAGCCGGCGGCGGGAGCGCGGAAAACGATACACTAAAACCATGGGCATGAGGATGGGCGGGGGCAGTG
>JACMJB010000120.1 GCA_014380815.1 Armatimonadota bacterium | reverse complement strand
TTTACCCTTCACATCGCGCCTGGCTATCATGTGAACTCGCGGCAGCCCGGCGAGGAGTATCTGATTCCGACCACTGCGACGCTGAGTTCCGATCTGCCTGCCGCAGTCGGCCCCGTCGCTTACCCCGTCGCACTTCCCTGGCTCGCGGAGAGCGGTGAAGCGCTCGCCACCTACCAGGGCGAGGCGCGTTTCGTCGTCCCGATCACTGCTGAGAGCGATGCCAGGCCGGGCACATACCGGCTCGCGCTCACGCTCCGCTACCAGCTCTGCACGGAGAGTGAGTGCCTGCCCCCCGCCGAGGCCACCGTCACGGTGCCCGTTTCCGTACGGAGCGAGTGACAACCCCTACAGAGGACTTGCCTTGATTTCCGGAGAGCGGCGTGGGTAGCGGGAGCGTGTTGGAAAGGTCTTCCGGTAGACGAGGAGGCGGCGGGAAGCAGCGGGTTCCACCGATGCGCTCTCGTCTGTCTCCATCCCAGGAAGGGTGAGGGCAAGGTCCTGTTCCAGGCGGAGACCCAGCTCACTCATCGCGATTTCTGAGGCCGCCAATTCGTCGTCTACGCCCGCCGCTTTGAGCGCCACGAAGCGGCCCCGGACCGCACAGAGCGGCGTACACCATTCCAGCAGGGTCGGAAGGGTGGCCACGGCACGGGCTGTCACCAGGTTGTAGCGGTTTCGATGGAGAGGGTCACGTCCCGCCTCCTCGGCGCGGGCATGAACCAGTGTCACCTCGGTCAGTTCCAGGGCGGCAGTGACCTCAGCGAGAAACGTCAGTCGCTTTTGCAGCGAATCCAGCAGGGTCAGCTTCAGGTCGGGGCGAACGATCTTCAGCACGACGCCTGGAAACCCGGCTCCGGTCCCGACATCGGCGACGGTCGCCCCCTGGGGCAGGTCGGTCACCGCACGCAGGACGGTCAGCGAGTCCACAAAATGCTTGAGCGCGACCTCCTTCGGCTCCGTGATACGGGTGAGATTGGTATGCCGGTTGGTTTCCAGCAACAGCAGGGTGTAGCGGACACACTGGTCTATTTGCGGGGGAGTTAGCGGCATCCCGAGAGCCGTCGCCCCTCGCTCCAGGGTAGTCTGGAAATCAGCGGTCATGCCGCCCGCGCTTCCCGAAGCCGTTCGATCCCTTGGGCGAGGAGTGCACGGTTCCCGGCGTCGTTCAGCCAGGTAGATGCCCCGGAGGAGTGGGGAAGCGGGAGGTAAAGCCGGTCGTCCTTCTCGAATGCACGGCCCACGAGACCGGACAGCGGGTCCTTCGATAAAAAGGTCTGGATCGCCAGGCTGCCGAACAGAATCACCACGCGTGGCTGGAGCAGAGCGATCTCCTGGTCCAGCCAGGGGCGACACAGGGCCTGTTCCGCCTTCGACGGCAGCCGGTCTTTCGACGAGCCGGGAAGGCGCCCCGGAAAGCATTTGGTGATGGCGGCGAGGTAGACGCGGGTCCCGAAGTCCGCTTCGGTGAAGCCCGCCATCACGAACCACGCGCGGAGGCGCTCCCCCGCCGGGCCGCGATAAAAGGTATTGGTGACGTGGGCGGTCCGTGACGGGGCCTGCCCGATCACCATAAACCGGGCGTCCGGGTCGCCGGTGGTGAGAGGGCGCGCCTCGGGGATATGGCCCGCATCCTCGCAGCGAGTGCAGGCCCGGATCTGGGTCTGAAGAACCGGCAGCGAAACGGCAGGGAGCGCCTGCCCCTGCCGATCGCTGCTTATTTGAAGGCTTGCACTGCTATGCGGCAGAGGGGTCAGCCTTTGCCTCGCTGCCGGCATTGTCGCCCAGCAGGCCATTCTCCCGGGCGCGTCGGCGGTAGGCGATGAAACCGCCCGCCGTGTACAGAAGCGTCCCCAGCCAGATCAGCCAGACCATCGGTTTCGTGCTCACATCCACCATAACCGCCTCCGTGGGATCGGGGGCATTCAGCGTCTGGAGGTTGATTTTGTCGAAGGCTTCGGGCGTGTTCATCTCTTCCGGGGTCGGCGGGACAAACTTCAGCATGGTCGGGGACTTGTCCCAGCCACCGGGAATCGGCACGGGGATCGAGTACCTGCCGCCCGTCTTCTGATCGTAACGGAATAGCGGTTCGGCAATCGCGGTCTGTCCGCGATAGGTCACCCCGACCACCGCCTTGAAGGTCACTTCAGGCAGATCCATCATCGCCTTGGGATTGTGCTGCTCCGCCAGCGTCTTCTTAGCCCGGTCGTCCAGATCCAGGCCAAGCAGGGTGAAGAGGTACTCGCCCGCCTGGACATTCTGCTCCGCTTTCACCGTAAACCCGTTGTTCGGATTGATCCCGGTCTGCTTGACCTCCTTCGGGTCCAGTCCGATTGGGCCGCCGCTGTAGGCGACATAGAAGTCGCCCCAGCCGAAGCGACCGATGGCGGGCGGGTTGGCGAAGATCGTGTCCTTGTTCTCCCAAGGCGCGACATAGTAACGCGGGTTGGCCTCCCACATCCGACCGTTCTTCACCACCTGGATGCGGAGCGCATTGTTCTCGCGGTCATAGGGCTGTGTCGTCTGACCAAGGTAGGTCATCGTGTAGCCGAGCTTTTGCTGGGGCACGTTCTTGACCAGCAGGACACGCTCGGCAGACCGGGTGAAGGCAACCAGGGTGGCCACCCCCATCAGGACCATACCCGCGCCGATGTGGGCCACGAAGCCGCCGACGGTGCGCCGACTCTCGCGCTTCGGCAGCCGCGGGACCAGCAGGATCAAGTTCGAGAAGACAGCGAAGACCGAGGTCGCGAACATCAGCAGCATCCAGGGCTGTCGAACGCCCAGGGACATCGCCGCACCGGTCATGCCAAGTGTCAGGACGATAGCGAAGGCGTAGGCGGGGAACAGCCGCTTTAGTGAGGCCGCCGTGTTGCCCCCACCGCGCCAGGAAAGGTACGGGGTCGCCGCCATGCCGAGGGTCAGGATCAGGACAAGCGGGTAGTTCGCCGTATTGTAGAACTGCGCCTGTGCCGCTGCCCCCTTCTCGGTCCATAGTTTGGTGATCAGCGGCGCGGACATCCCGACCGCGACGATCAGACCGATGACCCCAAGAATCGCTGACCCGATGGAGTACCCAAACTCGCGGGATACTACCTTCTCATAGGCGGCGGGCTTTGGAATCCCGCGCAGGCGCCACAGCAGCAGCCCGAGCGGAACGAAGAACGCAGCAAGCACCCCTGCCAGGAGGATATAGAAACCATCCTTGCCCAACGACGAGAACGAGTGCACGGAGAAGTCTGTCAGCAGGCCGGAGCGGGTCAGGAACGTCCCGTAGAACATCGTGGCAAAGGTCAGCGGGGCGATCAGCAGGTTGGTCACCTTGAAGCCGCCATTGGAGCGCTGGATCGGGATGCCATGGAGGAGCGCGGTCAGGAAGAGCCACGGCACCAGCGACGAGTTCTCGACCGGGTCCCAGGCCCAGAAGCCGCCCCATCCCAGAGTCTCGTAGGCCCAGTAGCCGCCCATCGAAAGGCCGAGTCCAAGCGCGGCGAAGGAGAACAGCGTCCACGCGAAGGCAGGCTTGATCCACCCATCCCAGTCCCGGTAGATCAGGCCGTACATCGCCCAGACCCAGGGGAACAGCGTCGAGGCGAATCCCAGGAACAGGATCGGAGGGTGGATGACCATCCAGTAGTTTTCGAGCAGTGGGTTCAATCCCTTGCCGTCAGCGGGGACCGGTCCAGCCCCGAGCGCGAAGGGGCACTTGACCAGGATCAGGCCAAGCAGGAACACCTGTACCATCCCGAAGATCGGCCAGACTTTGCCAGCCCTGTTTCCCGACCGGTAGGCCAGCAGCGCACCCAGGATCGCGGTCCAGAACGCCCAGAGCAGCAGAGAGCCTTCCTGTCCACCCCAAAAAGCCGCGAACAAGAACCAGGACGACGACCGCTTCGCCGAATATTCCGCCACATAGGAGACCTGAAACTGGTGAGTGGCGATCAGGAACATCAGATACCCTGCCGCCGCGATCACGCCGCCCGCCGCCGCGACTGCGGCCTTGCGCGCCCAGTCCAGCAGGTGTGCCTGCCCCTCGCGGCGCCCCTGCGTGAACAGCAGGCTGGCCGCCGCAGTCGCGGCGAGAGCCAGGTAGAGAAAAGTATATCCAAGGACCATGGTGTTTTGTTTCGATCTATTTTCGATCTATTGCGTCGCCATCTGTTCCGAGCCGTCGTGCTCGGTGCAGACTAAGCCTTGCCGGTCTTCCCGGCTTTCGCGCCGTATTCTTTGGTTTCCGTGCCTTCGTACTTGGTCGGGCACTTCACCAGCAGGTTGTCCGCCTCGATCTTTTTGCCGTCGAACTTGCCGATAGCAGTCACCTGTACTGCCATCTCGAAGTTTGCCGGGCGGGCTGCGGTGAAGCGAACCGGCATCCGGTCGCCGTTGTCGGCCACGATGTCAAAGGCCAGGGCATCGGCATTGGTGCGGACACTCTTTTTATCGAGCTTGCCCATCACCTGCACCACGCCCTTTGCGGAGCGGGCCTGATCGAACGTAACATAGGGCGTCAGGTTGGAGACAAAGGCTTTGGCGCTGAAAGCGAGCGCTCCGGCAATAATCAGGAATCCAAGCCAGGCAGCGGGTTTCATCGAGCGGCCTGCCTTTCTCCGAGACGCCGCTGGGCATCCTCGACGCGCCGCTCCAGTGCGGATACGCGCCGGTCCACGACCAGAATAAAGGCGAAGACCCCAAACCAGATCAGCAGCGCCACCATCAGAAGCGGTATCAAGGATGCGGTCACGTTAAAAATCCCCCTCGAAGGCAAGCTCGTCGAGCGCGAGCTGTGCACGCTCCTGACGCACCGCAAGATTAAACAGCCAGGAATAGAGACCGAGCAGGCCCGCGGTCATGGACCAGATCACCAGATGGTACTGGGCATCGAAGCGCGTATTCGCTGGATGCAGCGATGGCAAGTATTTCGGAACGACATAACCGAGCAGCGGCGTCATCACCGCGGCGAAGAGCACGTAGACCGCGGCGATGGTCCCCCTCCGGTCCGGGTCCTCGATACCGCCTCTCAGCACGAAGTAGGCAGCGTAGATGAGCAGCAGGATGAAGATGCAGATCTGCTTGGGGTCCCAGTTCCAGTAGGCTCCCCACTGAACCTTCGCGAACACCGATCCGGTGACCGTCGTCAGCAGGCAGAAGAGGACCGCGAGAACCGCCGCCGTCTTGGACCGGGCATCATCGAGGGGGCGTCGGCCCCTGGTCAGGTAGCGCCAGCCAAAGGCGCCCGCCATAATGGAGGCGACCATGACCACCATCGCGTTGGGCAGGTGCAGTGCGACGATCCGGGCGAGCTGCGGGTCCGGGAACGTTGGGACCTCGCGGAGCCAGAGAAACGTCCCTGCGACACAGGCCGCAACCCAAACGCCGAGCAGATATTTGGCAAAAGTGGCCATAGCAGTTAACCGTATCAATCATTCCAAACAAAATCGAACAGCATCAGCGAGGTCGTGACGGCGACGATCGCATACGATACCAGTACCTGCAGGTCTCCCGTACCGGGGGCGAAGAACCCCTGAGGGTTACCAACGCCAAGAGCCGCTTTTGTCCCGTGCACCCCCGCCAGCAGCAGCGGCACCAGTATCGGAAAGGAGAGCGCTGCCAGCAGTCCACCCTTGACCGATGCCTGCGCCACCAAGGCGCTGGTCATCGTGAACACGGCGGCGATGCCGACGCAGCCTAAGCTAAGTACGCAAACCAAAAGCCACAGGTTCATGCTTTTTACCGGCGTCTCCAGGATCCCGATCAGGATCGGAGTCGTCAGCGCTGCCAGGCCAAGCAGCAGAGAAGCGTTCGCCGCGAACTTGCCGGTCCAGACCGCGGTTCCGCGTGCCATCAGACGCAGTGCGAGTGCGGTTCCCCGCTCCTCTTCCTGAACGAATGCCCGTCCCAGTCCCGTCGCCGCCGTGAAAAACAAAATGACCCAGAGCAGTGCGGCGGCAACGGAAGGCCGGGCGTCGCTGTCCACGACGATGCCTGTCTTGTCCCGCAGTGACAGGGCAATCAACACCAGAGCGACCACGGCGAACAGCACCACGGAGGACAGTGCGACTCGCGTGCGCCACTCCGCTCGCCACTCGCGGACAAAGACTGCCAGCGCCTCATGCGCCCAGCGCAACCGTGCGGTCCCCCAGCGCGGCCTCGCGTGGGTCGTTGGTGGCTAGGAGCGTCGCACCGC
>JACMJB010000119.1 GCA_014380815.1 Armatimonadota bacterium | reverse complement strand
GTGGCGCATTTTATCGGGGTGGTGGATGGCCTCGATGCCGAGGAGAGAAGCCGCCGGGACCTGGATTCGTTCGCGACTGTGGAGATCCGCAACGCCATTGCGCGACCAGGTGGCGAGGCACTTTTGCCGCTGCTCGATTGGCCCGCGACCTTCCCCCTTCTCGCGGAGATTCTGGGATGGAACATCCAGCTCACGACCTCTCATGTCTTTGTACGGACCCCGAACCCGGGGGAGCAGACTTCGTTCAAGGCGATTGATTGGCATGCCGACGGCCCGAACCCCTCGTTTCCGACGATCGGCGGCGTGTCTCCCCGACTTTATGCCAAGATCGGCTACTTTCTGACTGATCTGTCCGCCCCGGACCGGGGAAACTTACGCGTCGTGCCCGGCTCGCATCAGAGCGCAGCGCGGCCCAAGAACGATCCCCTGACCGGTGAGCCGGCTGGCGCGATCCAGATTCTCACCAGGCCGGGCGATGCGGTCCTGTTCGAGCAGCGCTGCTGGCACGCGGTCGGGCCGAATCACTCGCCGCTGCCACGCAAGAACCTGTATCTCGGTTACTGCTACCGCTGGATGAAAGCGATTGATTTCGCCTTCCAATCGGATGCGCTTCTGGCGAAGGCATCTCCGATTCAGCGGCAGCTTCTGGGCGCATCGTCTGATCCGCTTTCGTATTATCTTCCAGGCAGAAGCGGCTATGTGGATGTTCCGCTGAAAGCCCTGCAGGATGAGGGCTAAACGGACGGAGCCGGCTAAGCCGGCTCCGCTTCGTAGGCCCGGAAGCCGCGCACCATCAGCCCTTTCTGGTTCTGTGATTTCACCTCGGCGGCGCGCTTTTCGGCCTCCTCGCGGCCTGCAGTGGTCGCCGCGCCAACGGTGACATAGTCCCCCGGCCTGCGGTAGCGATGGATGAACACGGGGCGCGGCCCCTTGGAGTGGTTTTCCTGGGACCCGTGGATGCACCGGTAATGAAAGAAAATGGCATCTCCCGCCGCTCCGGTGATTGGCAGGGCGCGCTCCCACGGCCACTCCTGGGGGTCAAGGCCCAGGTGGCTGAACGTGTCAATATGGCGAAGCTGTCCCAGATGGTGCGAGCCGGGAACCACATACAGCGCGCCGTTGACCAGGTTCGTTTCCACGGCGTAGCCCAGAACGGCGACCGGGCCGTCGAAGCGGTGCTCGAAGTAGGCGGAGTCCTGATGCAGGTTCTTTGGGTGGCCCCCGACCGGCTCCTTGTACAGACATTGTCCGTCCATGAAGAGTTCGATACGCGGGCCAAGAATCGCCTCGACGACCGCGACCAGCGATGGCTCGAACGCGGAGGCGAAGAAGGTGGCGCTGGTATTGTATCGGACGGCAGGGATCATCATCTGTTTGTCGCGGGGAAACCCGGCAGGGGCAGGCAGCCATAGCGCGCCATCGGGTGTGGACCAGCCAATATTCGGAATCTGCACCGCCTGAGGAAGCAGGGCGACCCCCTGCGAAAAAGCGAACTCGATGTCGGCCCGGATCTGCGAGACATAAGGTGTCATCAGTCCACGAATGACCAGGCAGCCCTGCTCGGCATAGATGGCAGCGGCCTGTTCGGGGTCAAACCGGTCGGCGAAGAGCTCGATGTCGGCGACGGTGACGGTGCCTTCAGCAGCAATACTCATTTTGAGAACCTCCACGAAGCCGCGAAAATCGCGGCTTTTTTTGTCTTCCAGGAGGATCTTACGCGAGTCACCGGTGAAGAGTCTATGGAAGAAGACGAGGTCTTTATGTCCGATTCCGCGATCCTTGACCATTCCCTATCTGCAAATCTGGTGGACGGTGTACATATTCGCTTATTTGTTCTGGGGGCGCCACTGCTTGCCCCTGGCCACTGGAATGCGCGCGATGTTCAGAGTACGTTCTGGCGCTTCTACCGCAACGAAGATCCGGGAGCCTACCTGGATCTGCCCGACGGGGCGCGGTTCGCGATAGAGGCGGGGAAAAGTTACCTTGTTCCTGCTGGGGTGCGTTT
>JACMJB010000018.1 GCA_014380815.1 Armatimonadota bacterium | reverse complement strand
TGAAATACTGCGCCCCGTGGTCCACACGCAGGTCTCCAAAGCGCCGGGTGGCCGTGCGCCCTCCAACGCCGCGCCCTTTGTCCAGCAGGCGGACACTCGCTCCGCTCGCGGCGGCGTCCCCGGCGAAGGCAAGGCCCGCGAGTCCTGCTCCGATTACCAAAAAGTCCGTGATTTCTGTTTGCATCTTGTTTTTCCCGCCGCGAAAGCGGTCCTATCGCTGGGTCTCCCCGAGTTTTGCGTTGCTCTGATCTGTTCCTGGGGATATACTCCCTACATAGTTTCTGCAACGCATTCGCAAAAAGCGGGTAAAGGTCTGCAGAGGCGGTTTACTATGGGTGAAGCAATCATGTTGGAAACGGGCATCGCGACTCTGGTCGCGGTGCTGGGCGGGGCGGTCGCGATTGCGGTGGCGGGTCGCCATTCCGCGGTCTATCGCCGCCGCCTGCGAATACTGGTCAGCCTCGCCGCCGGTGCGCTGCTTGCCGTGACACTTGTTTCTATTTTGCCGGAGGCCGGAGAAAACCTTTCTCTTGCGGCACTCCTGCTCGCGGCGGCTTCAGGAGGTGCCCTTTACTATCTTGTCGGTCGTTTCCTTTTCCCGATCTGCCCGGCCTGCACCTCCGGAGGAGATGCCCCCGGTTTGAGCAAGGGCCAGCCCCATGTACACAGCGACCTTTGCAGCCACGGCAGCATCGCGGCAGAGGTCGGCGTTCCCCACTCGCACCAACATCGCCGGTCCGGCAACCGTCTCCGCAATGCCGCGACGCTGCTTGGCCTGATGGTCGCCGCGCATGCCGCCGTGGATGGGGTCGCGATCGCGACCGGGCATCACGCTCCCCGCAGCGACGGCGGAATCCTGCCGCCTGCCACATCGCTTCCTCTGCTGGTCGCTCTTTCGCTGCACAAGCTGCCCGAAGGTCTGGCGCTCGCCGCGCTGCTTCTGGGCGGCGGATACCGCCGATTGCCCGCGTTTCTGCTGACGCTGGGGATCGAGCTTACGACGCTTCTCGGGGGGGCAATCGGGGTCTCGCTTCTTCAGGTAGCGTCCCCTGCCTCGCTGAGTGCGATCACTGCCCACATCGGCGGTGGATTCCTTTATCTGGCGCTCCAGGCACTGGGAAGCCGGGACCCGGAAGAGACGGTCGGTCCCCGAATCGTCCTGGTGCGCCAGATCGGTT
Organism: Armatimonadota bacterium; assembly: GCA_014380815.1. GTDB lineage: Bacteria > Armatimonadota > Armatimonadia > Armatimonadales > Armatimonadaceae > JACMJB01. The sequence goes on along the minus strand of JACMJB010000018.1, from coordinate 15,484 downwards.
TTGGGAGCCTTGGCTTCAGTGCCGTCGCACTGATCTTATGGGGGATCCACCTGCTGCCCGGCTCCCATTGAACCCTCAGGGTCGCAGCGCGTCCGCTTCCACCTCCCGCCACCAGGCAGAGAACCGCTTCGGGGCACGGCGTCCGTCATACGGAACCAGCGATGGCACCGGGATCGTTTCCACGGGCAGCCCGTGCGCTTCCAGTGATTCCAGATACTCCGCGAAACGGTCTCCGATTGTGTCCGTCGTGACGATACGCCTCGCTCGGTGCTCGCGCGCGAAGGCTACGACCTCATCTGTGACACTGCCGCGCCGGACAGAGCAGGTCCCCGGCTCGCGGGCGGCGAAGACCTCCACTACCGCTTCGTACAAGAAAAAGAGCCGATGGAAGGCCAGACCTGCCGGACCAAGAAACGCCTCATCGAACACGAAGACTACCGGGGCGTCGGGGTACTGTGTCAGGGCAGGGTTAGCGGCGCTGAGATGATCCCCGTGGAGCCACACCACGGCTTCCGCCGCTTTTTGAGTCGCCGCCGGTGCGCTGATAGCCGTTGTCGTTGTCATAACTGGGTCCAAAAAGTCGCTTTCCAAGGGTAGCGTAGCTGGCATCGAACGGGCAGGTATGGTTCTTCGCGGCGTTGCAGTGGGTGCAATACGTTTCACCGGTCGCAGGGTCACGGCTGTACTTTTCCACGTTCTCCCGATTGAAAAAGTACGGCTTGTGCGAGAACGTCGAGGCAACCCACTGCCAGGAGAGCGAGTTGGATGCCGGGTCGCCGTCGAGGAGGTAGCGATAAAAGAACTGCGCGCCCGCCTGCCAGGAGACTTTCCGGTGATGCACGAGGTAGGCGGCCATCCACATGCGCGCATGATTAAACAGATACCCGTTCTCCTTCAGGCTGCGGACGCTGGTATCCATGCAGTTCAGCCCGGTCTCCCCTGCCTCGACCTCATCGGGGACCGCGCCATCGCCGAGCGGCACCTTGGGCGTTTCAAGGTCCTGATTCAGCGCACGGTCTCCGATTCGCTCGCGCTGCAGCTGCCAGAACTGCCGCCAGGCCAGCTCCTGGATAAACTTGTAGGCACGGTCGCTGCCGATCTTTTCCACCGCATCGCGCCGGGCTTCGGGAAGCGTGATGCAGCCATGGCGCAGATAGGGCGAAAGGACAGAGGCTCCCGCTGTCGGCCCGACATCATTGCGCCGCGCCTGATACGCGCCCACGTTGAAGACACGCAGACGGGTCAGCCCCGCTTGCCGTCCGCCGGGATGCGGAGCGGGGGTCGGGTCTCCCGAATACAGGCCCTGGAGTGCCTCGGCAAGATAGGCTGCCGCTTCAGAGCGGCTGCCGACATCGCGGCTGGATAGTTGTTTGAGTTCCATCTGTCGGTCTTTAACGGTCTCCGATGCGGCGCGGTTCCCTTTCCTGCCAAACAAAGGGCCATTGTCCCCGTTTGAGGAAAATGGCCCTTTGTTTGGTGCGATTATGGTTCCTCGGTGGTACCGACAGGTTCCGGGAGACGGTCTGTGGTGGGAACCAGGGTCGCGATACGGCTCATCGGGAACGGCGGCTGCGACAGCGCGCGGGCAGCGAGGGTCACCAGCGCCAGTTCGTTGTCGTCGCCCGCGATGCGGTTGGAATGTAATTCCCCGCAGCCCCGGCAACGATGAATGATTGCCCAGTCGCCTCCAGGCCGCGACCAGACCGCCACGGGTTCCATCGCGGAGCGGCACTCGGACGCACGGTCGCCGGGAGTCTCGTCTACGTGACGACTCCACAAACACCAGGGGCAATGGTTGCGATGCTGGGTGCCGTGCGCATCCGGCAATACCGGCTGCCCGCAGTGGACGCACCGGAACCACTTGCGGTTATCGCTCGATTCGCCGTGACTGCGCTCGTGGCGGGATGCGCCACCTGCGCGGGGATCGGTCCTTCGGGTTTTCAATGCAGCGCTCTCCTGAGTCGGCGACAGCGGATCGCGCCGCGCCGACGGGTCGTGAAAAGACAGTCTGGAACGCTTCCGCCGCAGCGTGCGGGAACGTAGTCAACGAGAACAAACTACTTTTCACGACAAGAGGCTTCATAAAATCCCTTTCACTCCAGGAGAACCGAAAATTGACGGTGATCACGGGTATGCAGTCACCCGCTGATGCTGGTATCGTTCGGCGCGGGTTCGTTGCTAAAAAGGGATCTCGGCCCGCTATGACGAAGTGAAAGGAACGGAGGCATCCCCCTTTTGCAGAAGCGACGAACGACCATTGAGGACCTGGCACTGCTGCGTCAGGCGAGCGACCCCCAGATCAGCCCGGACGGCACGCGAATCGTCTTTGCGATCAAGACGACAGACCTCGACAGAAACCGCTACCTCACGCATCTCTGGGCGGTGACGACCGCGCCGGAGGGCGATGGCCTGAAGCAACTCACGTTCGGCAAAGGAAGCGAGTCCGGCGCACGCTGGTCCCCGAACAGTGGAACGCTTGTCTTCGTGAGCGAGCGCGAGGACAAGCGCAGGCCGCAGCTTTTCCTGCTTCGGCTGGGCGGGGGCGAGGCCGAGCGGGTGACGGACCTGCCGCCCGGCGCGCTGGACAGTTTGGCGTGGTCCCCGGATGGCACCCGGATCGCCTTTCGCTTCCGCCCCACCGATGAGCAGTGGACCGAGGCCGCCGGCGACGAGCGCAAAAAGACCGAGCGGTCGTCTCCTGTCCGCGAGATCACCCGTCTCCATTACCGCGAAGAGGGAACCGGCTTCGTGCCACAGGCCGTCTGGCGCGTCCATGTGTTCGATGTCGCGACCCGCACCGTCACCGCCATCACCCCGGAGGACCGTGACAGCGGCCCGCCCTGCTGGTCGCCTGCCAGTGACCGGATTGCCGTGGTTCGCAACACTGCGGACGACCCGGACCTTCTTCCGAATGCCGAAGAGATTTTCCTTTATGCCGCGAACGGCGAGGGGGAGGTCAGAAAGGCCGCCGCGCCGCTCGGCCCCAAAGACAACCTCGCCTGGTCCCCGAGCGGTGCGCACATCGCGTATCTGGGACATGACAGGTATGACGAGGTTTGGGGCGTCACCAACCGTCATGTCTGGATCGCGGCTGTTACGGAGGCCCCGGAAGGTGACAGGCCCGCTCGTGACCTTACCAAGGGCTGGGATGTTCACTGTGGCAATGCGGCTATCGGCGATGTGGTCGGAGCGGGGGAATCCGGCCCCTGCTGGTCCGCCGACGGCAAAGCGGTGCTGTTTCTTGCGACCGATCGCGGCACGGTGGACCTGTACCGCGTCTCCCTGGACGACGAACCCGGCACGTCTCCGAAGCGTTTGACCGAGGGGGTTCATGCGGTTACCGGTTTCACCGCCGACGCCAGCGGCGACAGCATCGCGCTGCTGGTCGCGACCCCCGGCGATACCGGCGACCTTTACGTTTATGGGATGGGGTCGGCTTTTTTTCGCCGCCTGACTCGTCTCAATGACGACCTTTTGGACACGCTGGATCTGCCATCCCCCACCTACTTCGAGGTATCGGGCCAGGAAGGACACAGAGTCCCCTGCTGGGCGATACTGCCGCCCGGCTACCACGAAGACCCCAAACCGCTGCCAACGGTGCTGTATATCCATGGCGGCCCGCACCTCGGCTATGTCCATACCCTGTTCCACGAGTATCAGGCACTTGCCGCGGCAGGCTACGTCGTTCTGTATCCCAACCCGCGCGGGTCAAAGGGCTACGGCGAGGCGTTCACCGGCGCGATCCGGGGTGACTGGGGGGGACCGGCGCAGACCGACTGCCTGTCTTGCGTGGAATACGCCCTGGATCAGGGCTGGACCGACCGCGCAAAGGTCGGAATCGCGGGCGGTTCGTATGGCGGCTACCTCACGGGGTGGATGGTGGGCCACGTCTCCGATCGCTTCGCCGCTGCGGTCGCCGAGCGCGGCGTCTTCAATCTGCAGTCCATGGCGGGCACCTGCGACTTCGTCTGGCGTGACCAGGACTACTTCAAGGCTAGCGCCACGAACGACCCCGGCGAATACCTCCGGAACTCGCCGCTCACCTATGCCGATGCGATGGACACCCCGCTCCTGATTATCCATAGCGAGGGGGACCTGCGCTGTCCCGTCGAGCAGGCAGAGCAGTTATTCGCCGCGCTGAAGCGTGCCCGGAAGCCGGACGTCGTTTTCCTGCGCTACGGCCCGGAATCGAATCACAATCTGTCGCGCGGCGGCCCGCCGGACCTTCGTCTTGACCGGCAGCGACGCATTCATGCCTGGTTCCAAAAGTATCTGAAACCAGAAGCCCCCTGAACGCGTCTTAGAACCGCATGTGAGGGTAAACTCCTCTCTTTGCCGTGCCGAAAGGAACCTGCCCGCTGAAACGGGCGTATTAGCAGCGTAAGTGGCGATGCAGCCAGGCAAACGACCGAATGGCAAACCGTCCGCCTACGCTGTTTCGCGACACTTCCAAGGATTCGCAGCGCCGCATCCGCAGAACGCCCCAGGCGCCGCCCGCCCCGAGAGGCCGGCCCAGAGCAGACGTTGTCCTATGCAGTTGCCGCCACCCAACAACCGAAAACGAGGAATAGAGCGGCGCTTCAGCCTTTGGTTGACGGCGCTCCTGGTCTTTTGCGCCACGCTGGGTTCGGTTTCCGCGCCGCAGAATCTGTCACGGCTCATCGAGGAAGAGGGACCGGGCTGTGTGGTCGCTCTCAAGCACTCGTCCAGTCCCCTCTCCCTTGCCGAGCAAAGACTGCCGCTTCGGAAGCGCTCCTCCCAGTATCAGGCGCAGCACCGGCATCCCTGGATGCGGAGGGTGGCGCAGTCGCCCCAGTTGGCGCTGGTCCCCGATGTGACGCGTTTTGCCAGTCGCCTTTTGCCACGAGACCGCTCCCGTCTCCCCATAGATCTTCCCGCGAGATTGTGTCCGCCGGATACGGCGCACCGCTCTCCGCGCGCGCCACCGCCCTCCTTCCTTGCTTGATCTCCGCCACCAGCGGTCCACATTCCCCCATTTTTAAGCCCCGAATGCGGTCCCCGACTCTACAGGATACGCCACGCCGGGGCATGCCATGACCCGAAAGAAGGTAGCTTTGAGCACGTCGCAAGTTGAACGCTCTCCCATCACTCCACCGGATTCCAACGGTCCCACCCCCCCCACCGGAACGCCGTCGCCGCGCTCATTCCTGCAGAACCTCCAGGGGGATCTACTGCCCTCCCTGGTCGTTTTTCTGATCGCGATTCCACTTTCGCTCGGAATTGCGCAGGCGTCTGGCGCTCCCATCATCGCGGGGCTGATCGCGGGGGCGGTGGGAGGCATTATCGCCGGGTCGCTGGGCGGCACGCCACTTTCGGTCAGCGGACCGGCGGCGGGCCTGACCGTCATGGTCTTTGGCTATGTCCAGCAGTTTGGCTGGAACGTAACCCTTTCCATCACCATTGCGGCAGGTCTCATTCAGCTGCTCCTCGGCAGCTTCAAGATCGCCAGAAGCGCGCTTGCGATCTCCCCTGCGGTTGTCCACGGCATGCTTGCGGGCATTGGGATCACCATCGCCCTGGCCCAGCTTCACGTTCTGCTGGGGGGTGCGCCGCAAAGCTCCGCGGTCAAGAACATACTGGCTCTGCCCAATCAGATCGTGGAGCACCATCCGCCTGCCGTTATCCTTGGTCTGTTCACCCTGGCGATCCTTTTTGGCTGGCAGTATCTTCCCAAGAAGATCCGCGTCGTTCCCGCCGCTCTCGTCGCTGTTGCGGTCTCCACACTGATCGCCGTGGCCACTCGTCTTGATGTCAAGCGAGTAGATCTTCCGGAAAGCCTTCAGGGCCTGGTTCAGTCCATTCAGTTTGCCCGGCTGCCTCCAAGCGACCTCTGGGGAGCGTTCGCGGTCGCCGCCGTTTCCATCGCCCTGATCGCGAGCGTCGAGTCGTTGCTTTCCGCGGTCGCCACGGACAAGCTCCATGGTGGTACGAAAGCGAACCTGGATCGCGAGCTGATCGGGCAGGGCGCGGCGAACACGATTTCCGGGATGCTCGGTGGCCTGCCGGTCACGGGGGTCATCGTGCGCTCCTCCGCAAACATCAATTCCGGAGCCAAGACGCGTGCCTCCGCAATCATGCACGGGATTTGGATCCTCCTGTTTGTCGCCCTGCTGAGCAGCCTGCTCCGCGAGATTCCGAACTGTGTTCTTGCCGCCCTGCTGGTATTTGTCGGCATTCAGCTCGTCAAGCCGCACGACATTCGCGAGTTAACCCACCATCGCGAGGCCCCGATTTACTTTGCGACGGTCGCGGGCGTCGTGTTTCTGAACCTGCTGGCAGGGGTGGGTATCGGTATCGGCCTTGCGGTCCTCTTTCTGCTGCGCCGCCTGACCAATGTCTCGATCACGGTCGAGCAGCGCAGCATAGCAACCGAGGCAACCGCCCGAAATAACGGGCGGGCCAAGTGGCACGTTCGCATCGGAGGGTCGCTGACATTCCTGTCGGTCCCGCAGCTTACCAAGTCACTTTCCGAGGTTCCAAGCGGGGCAGACGTAGATATTGACCTGATGGTGGACCTGATGGACCATGCTGCGTTCGAAGCGCTGCACGGCTGGAGACAGTCCCATGAAAGGTCCGGCGCGCACGTAGACATTGACGAGCGGCATGAGAGCTGGTATGAATCCGCCGTGGACGGGCATCCGCGCGGCAAGCGCACCTCCCCGCCGATCGCTTTTCTGGGGGCGATCCTGGCGGGACGCCGCCGGACCGGAGCGGACAGCAAGCAGGGTGCCACCGCGGGTGAGACCCCCCTGATGCCCCCCGCCACCCCGCCCTCTGCTTCGGAAATCACCGCCGCGCAGACGACCCCACCGCCGACTCTTGTGAAGGGGTTGCTGGAGTTCCAGCGAAGCGGGGCCGCTGATGCGGTCCGGCCCCGCCTTTCCCAGCTAGCGCGCGAGGGTCAGAATCCCAGCGAACTGCTCATCTCCTGCTCTGATTCCCGCGTTGTGCCGAACCTGTTTACCGCGAGCGGGCCAGGCGACCTGTTCAAGGTACGAAACGTCGGCAACCTGGTACCTCCCTGCTGCCCGACAGGCGAGAACCCGTCGCATCGAAACGAGGCTTCGGTCGCGGCAGCGGTTGAGTACGGGCTTGAGGCGCTTAAGATCTCCACCCTGGTGGTCTGCGGTCACTCCGGCTGCGGCGCCATGACCGCGGCGCTCACCGCCGCGAGCGAAGGAATGGAGTCGGTCGAACGGGATATGCCGCATGTGGCGGCATGGCTGGAGTACTCGCTTCCCAGTGTCGAGCGGTTCCGTCGCGGCGAAGTCCTCGATCCTTCACTGAAACCGGAAGATCAGCTAAGCCAGATCAACGTAATCCAGCAGATCGAGAACCTGAAGACCTATCCGAAGGTGAAAGAGCGCGTGGAGGCGGGGACGCTTCGACTGGTCGGGTTGTGGTTCGATATCGAGTCCGCGACCGTGTCCACCTACGATGCCGCCGCGAACCGGTTCCTTCCGGTCGAGGCGGGCGAGGAGGACGCCCGGAACGCGATTCATGCCTCCCGAGAGACCGCCGCCGCCATTTAGTCTCCAGACGAAGAGCGCCGGGAAGCCCGATCCGTCAAAGGGTGTGACGCAGATCGGGCTTCTTTTGTCGCACGATACAGTTCCAGCAGGCGATGCACCATGATGGCAGGTGTGGGACGAAGCGGCGACTGCAGGGCGGCGGCGGCAAAGGCTCTCCGCCGGATCGGGTCCGTAAGAAGGCAGCGGATCCCCTCAGCGAAAGCGGTATCAACGGGAGGGACGACCAGCGCGTCCACGTTCGCCTGCACGAACTCAGGAGCGCCTCCCCCTTCGGTCAGTACGCACGGCAGGCCAAAGCTTTGTGCCTCGGAAAGCACGACCCCCTGGGTCTCCGTGGAAGACGGAAACACGAACAGCGTTGAGAGCGCGTACACGGATGCAAGTTCGTTTCGCCGCAGAAAGCCCGCGAAGCGGACCCAAGGTCCGATCCCATCCCGGCGGACCCGCTCGCGGCAGGCGTCCAGGTAAGGACCACTCCCGACCAGAAGCAGAATCGGGTGTTCCTCAGGGGGGGTCGCCAGCCAGTCCTCAAGACAAAGCTGTGTGAACGTTCCGAGGAGCAGGTCCAGGTTCTTCTCTCGCGCCAGCCGTCCCACAAAGAGAAGCACTGGCGCGGCCGGCGGCAGTGAATAGCCGCGCCGTGCCTGCTCGACGGCGGCAGGAACGATCATCGGGGCGGACGACACGCCGGTCGGGACGACTTTCAGCCGCTGCGCGGGGACCCCGATCTCTCCCAACAGCTTGCCTGCCGCCCGCGAGGGGATGACAACAGCGTCGCAAGTCTGGTAATAGTGCCGCAGCTGATCGCCCAGCCACCAGCGCACCATCGAACGCGGTACCAGGGGGAAATAGTGGGCGTACTCGGTGTATAGCGTATGAAACGTCGAGATCAGCGGCACGGCCAGACGGCGCGCGCAGGCGCGCCCGTGTCGCCCCATACCAAAGGGTTGCTGGGTGTGGACCACGTCGAAGCGCGCCTCGCGCAGCACCGAGGGGACGGGTCCACGGGGGGGATACGCAAACGGATTCTGGGGGTTGAAGGGGGTACGCCAGGAGGGAAGACGCAGAACGGTGATCCCATCCGTACCGGGGGCGGCGTCGTCAAAGTCCGGGTAGCGCGGTGCGACGACCACGGGATGATGTCCCGCCTGCGCCAGCTCCATTGCCAGCGTCTTGACCGAAGTGGAAACCCCGTTGATGACTGGGTCGTAGCTTTCCGTGAACAATCCGACGCGCATGGTTTCTACTCACCGTTCCGCCGGGCTTTCGGTGGTCCCGGCTCCGAAGCATCCGCGAGAACAAGGCGCTGACCGATGCGGACGCCCGCACCGCCGCTACGCCCCGCGAAAACGCCTGCTCCCGCCTCCCAGGCGACCCAGGCACCCCTTGCTCTCGGCGCGAGCCGCCCCGGCGGAAGCGACGCCACCACGCGGAGGACGCGCCCTTTTCGGTCACAGTACACGACATCAATCGGAAAGCGGACCCCGAAGGTATGGACCCGGTCGCAGTGCGGGATCGCCAGCGCATAATCGTCGGGAAGCGATCTCTTGCCGATCAGGCCGATGAACTGCATCCAGAGGGAGGAGGCTACCTGCGCATGGGGGATCACGACCACGCCGGTATCCGCATCCACCAGCACCCCGCCCCGCCCGTCTATGAGACCTCCACGGAGACGCTTCCGTTCCGAGTGGCTCCGATTGTTTCACTGGCATCTTTCCGCGTTTCGACCAGTGCGAGAACGTCGGCGAGCAGAAAGCGCCGCTGCTGCCCAACTGTGCGATGGGGCAACAGGGTTCCTTTGTTAGCGTAGCGGCGGACGGTCGCCGTGCAGACCCCAAGCAGGCGCGCGGTGTCCTCGAGTGTCAGCAGAGGGTTTAAAAGACGCTCGATGAGTTGACGTCGTTCGCCGTCCTGCGGCACGGCGGAGGGGAGCAAGTCCGCAGAAAGCAGCGCCAGCCGTTGAACCGGTTCGGGCAGGCTGCGCCAGTTCATCGCATCTGTCGCGTCCTGGTCACCGGCTGTCGGCATCGGCGAGGTCTGCTCGGGGATCAGGGGCGACATTTCCGCGGAGGGAGCATCGGGATCAGGCGTTTTTTCCGGTTCGGAACCAGGCCCTGCATCGCCGACAGGAATCTGCACAGTCACGCCGTTGCGAATGACATAGCGGGTGGCGGGACGCACCGCCACGCCGCGCGGGGGCTTGGCGGCTTTTCGTGTCAGGCTGCCATTCGTATCCGCGGCGTCCTGATTCTCGATGTACCGATAAAATTGGTCCAGGCTGCGCAAAGTTTGCTGAATCCCGTCTTCGTTTAGGAAATCGTTCCGTCCCTTAATGGACAAGCATCGCATCGCCAAAGCTGAGAAAGCGATAGTTCTCTTGGAGCGCGGTCTGATAGGCGCGGCGCATCTGATCGCCCCCGGCGAAGGCAGCGACCAGCAACAGCAGGGTCGAGTGCGGCTGATGGAAGTTCGTGACCAGCGCATCCACCGCCCGAAACGAATAGCCGGGGGTGACGAAGAGCGCGGTCTCTCCTTCCGCGACCGCCGCTACCCGGTCTCCCGCAGGGGCGGATTGGGCCGCCGTTTCCAGCGCGCGCAGGGCGGTCGTTCCCACCGCGACGACGCGCCCCTGGCAGCCGTTCACCAGATCCGCAGCCGCCTGGGAGACCGAGAATGTCTCCCGGTGCATTTCGTGGTCGGCGATGTTTTCTACCCGAATCGGTCGGAAAGTTCCCAGGCCCACCTCCAGGCGGATACGAGCGATCCGAATCCCCAGTGTCTCGATGCGGTTCAGCAGTTCCGGTGTGAAGTGCAGGCCCGCGGTCGGCGCGGCGGCGGAACCGGGCGTTTGGGCGTAAACAGTCTGGTACCGACCGCGATCTTCGAGCGGCGCGGTGATATAGGGTGGCAGTGGCACACGCCCACGCGCTTCCAGCAAGAGGGCGACCTCTTCGTTCCCATCCAGCGGTGTAAAGCGCAGGAAGCGCCCCCCCGATTCGGTTCGATCCTCCACGCGCGCCGAAAGTCTCGCCTCCTCGAAGCGGAGCATCTCGCCGGTCTGCAGCTTCTTGCCGGGACGGACCAACGCTTCGTAGATCTCCGGTCCGCGCTCGATGGCGGGACGCAGGGTCAGCGCCTCCACCGTTCCGCCCGATTCGCGCGTCCCCAGAAGCCGAACCGCTGTGACGCGCGTCTCGTTTACCACCAGCACGTCTTCCCGCCGCAGGTAATCGGGAAGGTCGCGGAAAATCCGGTGCTGCAACTCCCCGGATTCGCGCGGCACAACCAGCAGGCGGGACGAATCACGGGGGGTTACCGGTTTCTGTGCGACACGCTCGTCGGGCAGCAGGTAGTCGTATTCCGACAAACGAACCGGGGGGACCTGCGCAGCGACCGGAAGCACCATGACGGGAATTCTAACGCGGCGGGGCGGGCCTGTCAATGCTTTTCTTTGAGCGATGACGGGTGCCGTCCCGACGCGCTCCCTCGAAAGCGTCTCCTGGAGTTATCGGGCCAGACCATTCTCGCCGAACCAGAGGGCGATCTCCTCGGCGGCGGTTTCCGGGGCATCGGAACCGTGGATCAGGTTCAGCAGCATGTCACAGGTGAAGTCACCGCGGATCGTCCCCGGCAGAGCATCCGCGGGCTTGGTCGCGCCGATCATCTGCCGGGTCAGTTTGACCGCATCTGGCCCCTCCCAGACCATCGCAACCACCGGTCCCGAGGTGACAAAATCTACCAGTTCACCGAAAAACGGCTTGGTGTTATGGACTGCGTAGTGCTTCTCCGCCGTTTCCCGCGTTGGTATCAGCATCTTCAGGCCGACGAGGGTCAGTCCGCGATTCTCGAAGCGCCGGATGATCTCTCCGGTCAGGCGACGCTCGACACCATCCGGCTTCACCATAATATACGTTCGTTCAGTAGCCATTTTACAGTTCCTCAGAAACAGAATTCTCCGGCGCAAGTCGGGCAAAAAAGGAAGCGTGCTTGGCGGCTCCCCCCGTGCCGGACGCATTGTACCACCTCCACCCGAGCGATCAGAGCGCTCCACAGTTCCAGTGCGTGAGTCCGGTGACGGGCTTGACAGGGAATCAGCCCCAACGGTAAAGTTCATCGAGCGCAACAGCAAATTACGAAAGAGACGCAGGAAGCAATGACTACGCGTTCTGTTTCCGTCGCCATGGCAACCTACAACGGGGCGAAGTATCTTCCCGCTCAGTTGGAAAGTATTGCCCAGCAGACGGTTTTGCCGTTGGAGCTTGTGATCACCGATGATGGCTCCTCGGACTCCACACGAGAAATCGCTGAGGAGTTTTCCCGTTCCGCTCCATTCCCTGTTCGGAAGATTCGTAATGATCCCCGGCTCGGATCTGCGAACAACTTTTTCAAGGCGGCAGGCCTCTGTCAGGGCGACCTGATCGCGTTTTGCGACCAGGATGATGTCTGGCAAAACAACAAACTGGAAGTTTGCACGCGCTACTTTGAGGACCCGGAGGTCCTGTTGGCAATCCACAGTATGGAAATGGTGGACGAAGACCTTCAGCCCTTGAATCAAACGGTACTGCCTCTGAGTAAGTCGCGGGTCGTTCCCCCGCTTCATCTCGACCCCTGGTGGCTGCCGCACGGCTGCTCCATGCTGTTTACCGCAGATCTGCTGCACGCCTTCGATCATGCGCACAGACCGGATGCGCACATCGGCGATGATCTCAGTCACGATATGTGGGTGTATTTTCTCGCGCATGCATGCGGGAAAATCGCGCTTATCCCCGACAAACTGACGCTCTACCGAAGACACACCTCGAACTTCTCTGGATCGCCGGTTATCTCGCTGGGAAAACAGCTCAAGAAGTCCAAAGGGGCCAGTTCGGATACCTACCGAGACAGTGCCCGACTCGTCCGGCAGCGCCGGGACTTTCTGCTTGACTCTAGCAAACGAAGGACGGCGGTCTGTGGTCTATGATGAGACCTGCGAGGTCGCCGCGCGCTACTACGCACGTCTTGCGGAAAGGCACCTACAAAGGGCATCCTTATATGATGCTCCCAACTATATTTCACGCGTTAAGTTTTTCGTCTGGAGCCTTGTCTCTGGGAGTTATAAAAGCCGGGAGTATAGCGGCCTCGGAATGCGTTCTCTGCTGAAAGATGGGGTAGTGACCGTTCTCGGTCGCGAAGCCTAGAGATCAAGACAGGTTCCCCTCGCTTCTTCGGTGGGCGAGCAGAAGGCGTTTGATGCGGACTTTTCCGGGCGAAATGGGTTTGTTTACCAAACCGGTCTCGTTGACACTAAAAGGCCCCCATGGTACAGTTTTGTAGCCTAAAGCCCTGTTTCAACCGCGGCGACTGGGAATTATCCGCTTGCTTCCCCCGTATTTTGCAGGAAGTGATGCGAGCCGTCGAGGGCAGCATTATCATCTTGGCTCGAACCCTTCTTTATTCTATTTTTCCGCAGCAGGAGACTGTTTTTGAACCGCACGCATACCCCCCTTTCTCGCCGTCCCGTAGCGCCGCTCGCTGCCGCGATGGCAGCTACTGTTTCGCTTGCCGTTTCCGGCTGCGCGCAGGACAAGGCATTCACCGTCAATGGTCAGGTGATTACCAAGGATGAGTACATAAAAACGCTGGAGCGGCAGACGGTCGCCGCGCCCGGAGGCGGGGCGACCAATGGCATCCGCTCCGCGATTGATCAACTGGTTGGCAATAAGGTGGTCCTCGCGGAAGCCAACAAGAGTAATGTTTTGCCCAGCGACGATGAGGTCAAGCGTTACTATGATACTCAGAAGAAGCTGTTTGCCGCCAACAATCCCAGCAAGGGCGATTACGAAAAGGCGATGAAGGAGGAAGGCACCACTCCCGAGGACGTCAAGGCGGCGATGAAGATTCAGCTCGCCGAGTCCGCAGTCTATGCCAAGAAACTCGGCATTGACGATAACCAGATCCGCGACGAGTACAACAAGGCGGCGGGCCGGTTCGGACTTCCAGCCCGCGTTCAGCTCCGGATGGTGCTGACCGCGCCCGGCTCACCGGAGTTTACCCAGGCCAAGAGCCAGCTTTCCAGCAAAAGCGCGGACTTCAACTCGGTTGCCGCCAAGATCAACCCGCCCCAGCTTCGCGCGACGCAGGGTCTGCTCCCCCAGGCCATTCCGTCCGTTGGGGGCATGAGCGGCGAGATCGCCAGCAAAGTGCAGCAGACCGCCGAGGGGGCATTCTTCGGCCCGATTGACTTCCGCGCCTCGCCGAACGCGCCGAATCTCAAGGCCTGGGTCAAGATCGAGAAGAAGATGCCCGGCCTGACGATTGACCCCGATGCTGCTAAGCCACTGGTACGGGCGCAGCTCGTGCAGCAGCGGCTCGCGCAGCCTGCCGCGCAGCCGGTCCGCGATGAGCTGATCAAGCAAAAGCTGGATGCTACCCTGCAGGCCGACGACAAGGTCATCGCCGTTTGGAATGCTCTGAAAACAGCGGCAAAGGCAGCGGGGGCGGGCAAGGCACCGACAGCAAGCCTTACCTCTCCCGCCCCGGACGCGGGCGCGGCGAACCCGATTGCAAACCCGGCAGGCGCTCCGCTCACCAAGTAAACGGACACAATGTGCCCGGCTTTTCCGAGGAGCCACCTATGCTCACGATCATTGGCCTGGGGCCAGGGAATCCATTGTCCCTGCCGCCCCGGGCTTTTTCGCTACTGACTGACACGCAGACCGCGCGAACGATTCTGGTGCGGACCGTGCGTCATCCTGTTTTCGAGGCCGAGCCGCTCGCTGCTCGGCTGAGAGACGGGGCGTACATCGCGCTGGACGACGAGTACGAGAGCAACCAGTCCTTTGACGATGTGTACGCGGCGATCGTGGCCCGCGTGCTGCGGGTGGCGGCGGGGGCGGGGGCCGAGGGCGAAGTCGTGTATGCCGTACCGGGTCACCCCCTGGTCGGCGAGAGCACGGTCGCGCGGCTTCTTCCCCAGGCGAAGGCGCAGGGTATCCCAACACGCATCGTGGGTGCACCGTCATTTGTGGAGGCAAGCCTCGAACTGCTTGCCGAGGCCGTGACAGGCGATCTTCACGTTCTAGATGCCCTCTTACTCGACCCCAAAGCTCCGTCTCCACCCGCCGCGCTGAGGACCGGTGGGCCGATGCTGCTTTATCAGGTGCATTCTCGCGATGTAGCCTCCGACACAAAGCTTGCACTGATGCGCGCGGGTTATCCCGACAACTTTCCCGTTGTTCTGATTCAGGCGGCGGGGATTCCCGGAAGAGAAAAGAGGATCACGCTTCCCCTGTACGAACTGGACCGGCGCCAGGACCACGACCACCTCACGTCGGTGTGGGTGCCGGACCTGCCCACTTCGGAGCGGCGTCCCTCGTTCGCGGAACTGGTCGCGGTGATGGCGCGGCTGCGCCATCCGGAAAACGGCTGTCCCTGGGATCTCAAACAGAGTCACGAAAGCCTCAAACCCTACGTTATTGAGGAGGCGCACGAAGTCGTGGATGCCATTGACAGTGGTGACCCCGAGAAGCTCTCCGAAGAGCTCGGTGATCTGCTGCTTCAGGTGGTCTTTCACGCGCAACTTGCCTCGGAAGAGGGCGTTTTCGATAGCGAGGATGTCTGCACGGGGATCGTCGAGAAGCTCGTTCGGCGGCACCCGCACATCTTCGGCGAGACCACGGTCACCGGGGCGGACGAGGTTCTGGCGAACTGGCAGGCGATCAAGGCGACGGAGAAAGGCAACGCGGACCGCTTGTCCCTTCTGGACGGGATCCCTCAAAGCCTTCCGGCTCTGCTTGCCGCACTGGAAACCAGCAAACGGGTGGTCAAAGTCGGCTTTGAGTGGCCCGATATCGGCGGGGTCCTGGACAAGGCGGTCGAGGAGTTCGCGGAGCTTCGCGCGGAGATCGAAAGAGACGATGCTCCAAGAGAGCGGATCGCTGCCGAACTGGGCG
>JACMJB010000118.1 GCA_014380815.1 Armatimonadota bacterium | reverse complement strand
CAGCAAATCGCTGGATAACCGTCTTTCGGTCTTCGTGATGCTGGAGGCGCTGCGCGCCCTATCGGCGCATCAATGCGAGATCTTCGCGGTCGCGACAACGCAGGAAGAGGTGGGCCTGCGCGGCGCGAGCGCAGCGGCCTACCACCTCAAGCCCGACGTCGGCATTGCGCTGGATGTGACGCTGGCGCTGGATTATCCCGGCGGCACCGAAGCGGACCAGATCACCCAGCTCGGCAAAGGGACGGCGATCAAGATCATGGATACGTCCCTGCTCTGCCATCCCAAGCTGGTCCGGCACCTGCGTGACCTGGCCGACGAGCACGATATTCCGTACCAGCTTGAGGTGCTGCACCTGGGCGGCACAGACTCCGGCGCGATCCAGAGGTCACGGGGCGGTGTCCCCTCCTGCACTCTCTCAACCCCCTGCCGGTACGTTCACACGGTCAACGAGATGGCCTCTATCGGGGATATTGACGCCAGCATTTCGCTGCTGCGGGAGTTCCTGGAGACCGCCCACACACGCCGCTACGACTACACCGATGAGGAATAACCAGGGATTGTCCCTGGTTATTCCTGTTACCCTTGTTATTCTTAGTCATTGCTAAGGATCAACGACTGGAAACGTTCTCCCCCGCTTTAAGGAAGGGTTCGGCGGCGTTTTTCGTCGTTGCCCCATCTTCGGACAGAAGCGGCTCGGAGGAGTATTGCGCCAGATAAATGCGGCGCATCGCATCGGTGGTATTAAAGCCGCTGCGATGGAAGACCGTGCTGGCGAAAACCGCGATGCTCCCCGCCGGCGCGATCACCGGAACCCCCGGATCATCGCCGAAGTAGCCGACCTGGTCGCCGGTCTCTTCGTCCTTGACATGCGGGACCATCGTGCGGGTTCCGGCACGATCGTACGGCAGCACGTAAACGGTACCATTGGCTTCGGTGACCGCGTCCAGCGTGCACCAGCACGTCAGATACGGCTTGTGGGGGTAGCCGACATACCCGCTGTCCTGATGCCAGGAGAACTTCATCCCCTTTTCCGCCGCCTTGATCACATACTGTTCGTAAAACAGGTACGCCGTATCGCCGAGGGTGGCGCGGCAAACCTCGGACATCAGATCCGAGAAGAGAAACTGCCGCAGTTCCGGATACTTGCGGTAGGCGAACCCGATGAAATAGCGGCTGTCTTTGCGGTTCAGCCCCATCACAGTGACTCCCTCAGCATCCATCTGCTGATTGATGTCGTTAATGCTCTTTCGGCTCGCCTCCCGCAGGACTGCCAGGTGCTCTTCCGGGATCACCCCTTCAAGCACGAAATAGCCCTCGGTTTCAAACTGCTGTCGCTGCGCTTCTGTTACGATCATTTTGTAACCCTCCATGGTTCGTCTGCTGTGGCTGTGGGTCGAAGTGAAGAAATTGATATTGCCTTAACCTCCAGCACTCTGTTATCATTTTGACAGGTTCTGGGGGCCGGGTCTGCGCGTCTAATGCCGCTTTGTTTGCATTTCTTGCAGTAATATTTGGAGTCGTTGATGCAAAATCCGGAAAGTGTTCAAGACCGACAGGAAAGGCTTTCCCTGTTTCCCGGCTGCGAGGGGGCTGTCTGGCTTCACGAAAACCTTCCCAGCCGTCTTTCCCAGCATCGTATTCACCGTCACGATGAGATCGAGTTCAATCTGGTGGTCGAAGGGACGGCGTCATATCTTCTCAGTGATGGCGCGGACAGCGCCTCGGCACGCCGCCAGGAGATTCGTCCTGGCACGCTGATCTGGCTTTTCCCCGCGCAGGATCACGTTTTGCTGCAGAAGTCCGCGGACTTTTCCATGTGGATCCTGGTCGCATCGCCGGGTCTCTGCAGCAGGGCCTGCACCACAGAGTCCGCATTGCCCCTGACCCGTTCCGGGTCTCCGCCGCGTATTACCGCGCAGTTCTCTGAGCAGCGCAGCGCGCATCTTCGCTCCGTCCTTCACACGCTCAGTCAGGGCTGGACGCACAGCGACACCGCCTGGCTCAATACCGGGATTGCCTATGCCCTGCTGACAGCATGGCGGCTTTACCAGGATTCACAGGAGGACAGCACGGGAACACCCGTCCATCCCGCCGTCCACCGAGCCGCTCATCTTCTGCGCACCGAGACCGAGCCGATGCCGCTGGAGATACTGTCATGCCGCGTCGGACTCAGTCCGGCACGGCTCAGCCGACTATTCGCAGCCCAGACCGGACAGAGTATCACGGAGTTTCGCAACTGTCGCCGGATGGACCGATTTTTGGAGCGCTTCGACCGAACAGCGGATGCAGGGCAGCCGACACCGTCGCTTCTGGAAATGGCGCTGGAGGTGGGCTTCGGCTCTTACGCCCAGTTCTATCGCGTTTTTCGGGAGCAGTTCGGCTATGCCCCCGGAGACCACCAGCGCTAGCCCGCGAGGACTGGGTTAAATCGGTTTAAAAGGGGAGCGGACCGTTGTAACCGTCGGCAAACGAGGCCCGCACGGATTCCTGCTCGGATCGGGCCTCTCCGGCAAGTTCGGGAAACCGTGCCGCTACCGCCACGAGGAAGGAAAGCGCCGCCCCATAAGCAGGTATCTCATAGCGGCGCAGAACCGGCTGACGGGTCGCGACACCCATCCAGAACGAGGAGGTCTTCGCGAAAACCGACTGTCGCCGTAGGTGCCAGTGTTCGTGCACCAGTGTCTCCGCCAGCCCGACCGTTCCGCCCCACAGCGCTTCCGGTCCGATCAGGATTTGGCCTCCCAGCGTCGCCTGCCCACGGTCCGCGAGATCCGGAAGAAACCGCAGTTTCCCCCGTAACCGCAGATCGAAAAGCTCCCTGCCAGCGGACTCATAACCAGGCGTCTTCGCGACCAGATCTATCGCCGCCTGAAGCCGCGCGTCGGGTGCGTCAACGGTCGAGGAGGTGGACATGTGGTTGTTGTACCGCGCTCGTGGGCGCGTTGACAAGGCGGGGGTCCCATGCTACACTCTGAGTCGGTCGCATCGTAGTCAGCGGCCCCAAAACGAGGACATTCATGCCGGGCGCCGAAGGGATTGCAGCGCAGATACGACAGGTCGTCGAACAGGTCGAGACGGTCATTGTCGGCAAGCGAGATACGGTTGAAAAGGCGGTCGTCGCACTGCTCTGCAACGGTCATCTGCTCATTGAGGACATCCCTGGTGTCGGTAAAACGACCCTTGCCAAAACTCTGGCGCTCAGCCTGGGATGCGCCTTTAAGCGCATTCAGTTCACGCCGGACCTGCTCCCCGCCGACATCACCGGTACCTCCATCTTCAACCAGAAGGATCAGGAGTTTGAATTCCGCGCCGGACCGGTGTTCGCCAATGTCATCCTCGCCGACGAGATCAACCGGGCCACCCCGAAGACGCAGGCAGCTCTTTTGGAGTGCATGGAGGAGCTGCAAGTCACCAGCGACGGTGTCACCCACCCGCTTCCACGCCCCTTTTTCGTCATCGCGACCCAGAACAATATCGAGCACGCGGGCACCTATCAGCTACCGGAGGCCCAGCTTGACCGCTTTTTGATGCGAGTCGGGATCGGCTATCCCACCATCGAGGACGAGGTACGTATCCTCAGTCAGCAGGTGCGCTCTCATCCCATTGCCTCGGTGCGCGCGGTTGTTTCCACCGAGGAGCTTCTGGCCCTGCAGGATGCGGTCCGAAATGTTTTTGTCCACCCGTCGGTGCAGAACTATATTGTCGAACTAGTGACCGCGACCCGTGAACACCATCAGGTCGAGGTCGGGGCAAGCCCGCGCGGTTCCCTCGCCCTGCTCCACGGCGCGCAGGCCCATGCCGCCGCGCAGGGACGCGCCTTTGTTCTTCCCGACGATGTCAAAGTCCTGGCTCCGCTGGTGCTTGCCCATCGCATCGTCCTCTCCCCCGAAGCCCGCGCCCGCGGCATCGGCGATGTCGCCATCATCTCCGATCTCCTCAACCGGGTCCCCGTGCCCGTCGGTGTCCCGAAAGAATAGTCCCCTGCCGTGGCCGATGCTGTAAAATACAGGAGGGGAGGCAGAGCGATGATGGAACGAACACGGACACTTCCGGCTAAGCCGAGAGATAAGTGGATCTCATGAAGTTCTGGCTGATGCTTCTGCTGGGCTTTTTGTTGGTGGCGGGGATCTTCTGGCTTCTGGCGGTGGCAGCGGGCCTTCTCCAGTACCTTTTCTGGGCGATCCTCATCAGCGCCCTGATTGCCGGAGGGGTCGGCTACCTTCTGCGCGCACGCGGTTTGTCCCCACGGAGCGACCGTAAACAGGACTCCCAGCAGGCGAAAGCCGCCGAGCGGGAGTTGAAGCAGATCGAGAAACGTCAGGAACAAGAGCGGGAAAAAGCACGCTGAGTCCTCCCCAGTTCGTTGATACTCATGTTCACCTGAACAATGCCGATCTTGCCGCAGACCTGCCGGGCGTTCTGGAGCGGGCAGTGAAAGCGGGTGTCGAGCGGTTCGTGGTGGTGGGATGGGACCTCGCCTCCTCCGAGCGGGCGGTCGTTCTTGCGGGAGGTGACTCGCGCATCTTCGCCGTGGTCGGGGTCCACCCACACGACGCCCAGCACTGGGACGCTGCGACAGCCGTGCGGCTCCGAGAGTGGGCCAGGAATCCGCGCGTGATCGCTATCGGCGAGATCGGACTGGACTTCTACCGCGACCTTTCACCGCGTCCTGCGCAGGAAGTGGCTTTTCGCGCCCAGCTTGCGCTTGCCGCGGAGATCGGCCTACCGGTCGTGATCCACTGCCGGGATGCCTACGATGAAACGCTGGCGATCCTGGAATCCGATGCCGGGCGGGAGATTCCCGTGATCCTGCACTGCTTTTTAGGCACGATGGCACATGCGCAGCGTTTGTGGTCCCGAGGCTGGTTTGTGGGCGTGGATGGCCCGATCACGTTCAAGGCGAACGAGGACCTGCGGGCGATCCTTCGCGCCGCGCCGCGCGAGAGCCTTCTGCTGGAAACGGATGCCCCCTACCTCTCCCCCACCCCGTTTCGCGGGAGATTTCCCAATGAACCTTCCCGGCTGCTGCCGATTGCGGAGAAAGTCGCGGAGGTGCGGGGCGAGACGCTCCACGTGGTCGCCGATTTTACGACCGCAAACGCCCACCGCGCTTTTCCTCGTCTCACGCCGCCGTGATGCGCCCCGAATAACGCCATGAGCCAGACCATTCAGGATAACTTTCATATCGTTCTGGTCGAACCTGCTGACAGCCTGAATGTCGGGTCGGTCGCGCGGGCGATGATGAATCTGGGGTTCCGGAATCTGCATCTGATTGCGCCGCGGAATTATGATCGGGCAGCGGCGCGGGTCACCGCCCGCCGGGCTGATCCCCTCCTGGAAACGATGGTTTTCCATCAAACCTTCGATCAGGCGATCGCCGAGATGGATGAGGTCGTCGGATTGGCGCTTCGCGAGGGCGATCAGCCGGCCCACTTCGTCACCCTTCCCCGGTGGACAGAGGTACTTCCCGAACGAGTCCCCAGCGTGGGTCACCCCCTTCGTAAGATCGCGCTGGTCTTTGGGCCGGAGAACAGTGGCCTGCGAAATGAGCACCTTGCCGAGTGCCGGAGCGTCATCCGCATCCCCTCGACCGACGAGTTTGCCGCCTTCAACCTGGCGCAGTCGGTGCTTCTGGTTCTGTACGACGTTCACCGAGTCCTGCTTACCGGCGGTCAGGGTTCTTTTTCTCGTGGAGTGCTGGGAGAGGCCGCACCCCCAGAGTCACGGCGGCCAGACTGGAATCACTACTTCCAGCTTGACCGGCACCTGGATGCCGTGATGACGCAGACGGGTTTCGTGCGGGAAGGATCCCCAAAACCGGTGCCGGAGACGGTGAAGAGTCTGTTTCGCAGACTGGAGATGACCCCGCGCGAGATGGGGATCCTGCTCGCCCTGTTCGCGCGCATCCATGCGGTGCTTCTTCGAGATCGCGCTTCAGACAAAGAGGACACGAGAACGTAACGGACACTGCCGCTAACCAGGCCCACCGCTGACCGGAACCCGGGGCGATCCGCGTCCCGGCCAGCAGCGAATTGTCCCGAACTCGGGCACACGCGCATAGGTCATTTCCGTCGCTGAGATCCGGGGGGCCGGACCTATCCGGAAGTCAGATCGCGGATTCGCTGTCTTCCTCGCCCTCGAAGCGGTAGCGCTGCTCTTTCCACGGATCGCCCAGCATATGATAGCCGCCGCGCTCCCAGAAGCCTGGGGTGTCCGTGTCTCGAAATTCGATCCCTTTCACCCACTTCGCGGATTTCCAGGCATAGAGGCGTGGAATCACCAGGCGCAACGGGCCACCGTGCTCCAGCGGGATCGCCTGCCCATCATGCGTATCGGCGAACAGGCAGTCTTCTTCCGTGAATGCCTCCAGCGGCAGGTTTGTCGTCCAATCGGT
>JACMJB010000117.1 GCA_014380815.1 Armatimonadota bacterium | reverse complement strand
TAGGTCCGGGAAAATGACCGGAGTTCGGGATTCTAAGGGAGTGGTACACAGCATCCAGGGTCAGTAACGCAATACTATAATACTACAATACTACAATAGTACCTTCCCACAACGATTGATCGAGAGCGCAAGCGCGAAGATCCAAAGCCGCACACTGAATACTGAGGTTCAGCGTCCTTTGTCCTTGCTGTATATCCCTATTGAGTACTGACCGGGATGAGAATTGAGAATGAATCAAACGATCTGTCTCCGTTTTCCACAAATAAGACCCCGTCATATCACTTTCTTAATGCTGACAGGATTACTACTGGCAGGGAGCGGTTCGGGTGAGACGCGCGTGGACAATAAAAATCAGGTCGTTAATCCGGACTTCGAGACAGATCTCCACGGCTGGAGCCGGGAAGGCGCCGTTCGTCTGGATACGGCTATCCCACTGGAGGGCAAGGGATCGGCCTGCATCGGTCCTGGCAAAGGCGCGATCCGGCAGCGATTCGAGGTGGGGGGGCTTAAAACCCTCTATCTCAGCGCGAGGCTGAAGGCCGCCTCTCCGGATGTTGAGGCCAAGCTTCGGGTTCAGTGCTACGACGCGCACAACCGCCTGGTCCTGGATCTGGGGGACCCCTTGATCGTGAATAAATCGGGCACGAAAGAGAACGACGCGCACCTTTATTTCAAGACACACGCCTTCACCACGACGATGGTGATAAGCATCGAAAAGACCCGTGACACTCCGGGAAAACTTTACGTGGACAAGGTATCCCGGTTTGATCTTGATCGCAGTGGTCAGGCGGCCAGGCCGCTCTGTGATCTGGATCAATACCTGCAGCCGATCTGGAAAGGACGAACGGTCTACAACGAAACCGTGCTCTTTTTTTCTCCGGCAGGGAAGCCTGCCGTGGGAACGCTGATGTTCACGCCGGATCGTATTCTCTCGGTCCGAGACTACTCTCTTGGGATCACATTCACACCAGGAACCGACTATACCCTCGGTGGGAACGTACTGACCCGCACCGCCGATTCAAAGCTGCCCTTTCTCAAGGAAAGTGACCTGCCATCCGGTGAGCAGCCCTGGCTGGGACTGACCAGCAGGTAGGTCGTCGTCACCTACACCCACCGTGATTCGTGGAAAGGCCCGGTGCCCTCATACCAGGGGGCATTGATGCCGCAAACGATGCGGAAGCTGACCCGGCACCAGCCGCTGGTCATCGTTGCTAGCGGCGACAGCATCACCTCTGGAAACCAGACATCCGGGACGGCGAACGTTCCGCCGTATATGCCCACTTGGCCCGAACTGTTTATCCGACGCCTGAAGACACGCTACGGTCACGAAGGTATCCGTTTTTACAACACTGCGGTCGGTGGCACCGGTTCGACCTGGGGTCTGGAAAATGCAGACAACAACATCACTTCCCTCGATCCCGATCTGGTCCTCATCGCCTTTGGGATGAATGATTACTGGTCGCAGCCGGTCGAGGAGTACCGAAAAAACATTCAGGGGATGATCGCGAAGGTACGGGCACGGCATCCGAACACGGAGTTCGTCCTTATCTCCAGCATGCAGTACGACCCCACGTATACGACCGATCCCGCCCGCCGGTCGCGTCTTCTAGGCTACGCCACGGCGCTGAAATCGCTGACGGGTCCGGGCGTCTGCCTGCTGGATATGACGACGATCACCGGAGCGCTATATGCGGCGAAAACACCGAAGGATTTTCTAAGCGATCCGCTGCATCCCAATGACTTCCTGGCACGCTGGTACGCGCAGGGACTGGTTTCCCTTTTCGATCCGGAGCAAACCTCGCCCCGACCCGCCACGGTCCCACACTCTCGAAGTCGCTAAATCTTATGAAAACTCGAATCCCTTCAGCTTTATCCCTGACCATCGGAACTATTAGAACCATCGGACTTTTGGGGGGCTTGACGATCATGTCCACTACGCCTGCTGCGGTCAATGCACAAACGCCCGCTTCGGCACCGTCTTCGCTCAGTGCCGAGTCCGCCGCTCGGCTCGGCAGCCGCAAGCCGGTCGCAGCCCTGATGCCGCGTCGCAACGACACGCTACAGCCGGGGGACCAGGTCAAAGTCACACTCGACGCCACAGATGGGAAAACAATGACCGTCACGTGGGGCGCGGGGGCGAAATCCGGCGACCGCGCGCCCTGGCTTTTCGTCCCCTTTGATGGTTTGCCTGCTAACGGCACGCGGGATATGAGCCGGATCTATTCCACCACTTATGTGGCGATCAAGTTCCTTACGGGAAGTCCGGAGCAGACCGGTATCAGCTTCTGGGACGACCGCGAACAAAACGGCAACCTCGTTTATGTCAAAGACGGCATCTTCGACGCCGGGGAAAACACCTGGTATGTCCCCATGGATACGGCATCGAACCTGCGTCTGGACCGCGTCCGGGGTATCGCGATCGGTCAAGAGGGAAACAAAGCGCCGGTTCGCCTGCAGATCGAACTGCCCGTCCGTCTGATTAGCACCGGTCGCAAAGACAATCGCCCTCTCACCTACCCCAAACTCCCCGCGATCGTTCACGTCACCCTGGACGCGGACAAAATCACCAAAGACCTGGCGGACTTCGGGTTCGGCTGCCACTGGGATTTCTGCGAGGGAATGACGGAAGGGGGCGACAGCCGGATCGGGAGTGGCGATAAGTATAAAGTGCCGCTTGCTCATTATAAAGCCCTTGGCTTCAATATGGTGCGGACGAGCGGCACACTCGCCTCGCCCTACGACGAGAAAGCAGTACGTGAGTTCAAGACGCGCACGAACCGGCAGGGTTGGGATCAGCTCGCGCCGATCACCGTGCAGGAGCAGATGGCGTTGCACAGGCAGGCCAGCTTCGAGCAAATGGCGATGATCCTGCCCTACAATGCCTACTACGATCTGCCTGCCGCCACGCGCCCGACCATCCAGGAGTGGGCGAAAGACATTCCGGAGAACGCCCGGATGGCGAAAGGGCAGGGGCCATTTCGGCGCCGATATTACGAATTGGGAAACGAGATATGGGCGATCAACCGGGATAAGGGAGGCGAGAGCAAGGTAATCTATGGCAAGCTCCCCGGCGATCTGGACTGGTACGCCCAGCAGATCAAGAAGCAGGACCCGGAGGCAAAAATCATGGCAAGCTTCGGCGGGTACGAAACGTCGTGGCCGGCTCTGATGAGATCGCTGGATAATCTAGATGTTCTTAATGTCAGCAACTACGGCTGGCAGACGACCTATGAGAGGCAGCGTACCTACCGCGAGGCGCAGTGGGTGGACGAGGCGCAGGAAAAGCTTCGCGCGGCGGACCCCAAGGCCGCCGAGCGCATCCGCTTCGGGGTCACCGAATACGCCCCGCATGAGTGGAGCAACACCTGGAACAACACCTCGGATCTCGGCCATGCTTTGTGGGCCTTCGACAAGGCCATCGGGGGGCTGGCGCATCCCCGTATCGCGTTCGAGATCCAGTGGACCTGGCGCTGGCTCTGGCAGCACTACTCGCGTCTGGATAAGCGTGACGTGACGGTCCCCTATGACGTGTACCCGGCGGCGGGCTTTGATCTGGTGACCAGCGAAAACCGGCTGAGCGCACAGGGCAAAGCCGTTCAGTTAATCGGGCGTAACCGTCTGGATCAAGTGGTCGCGACGACGTGCGATGGACAGGGGGCAGTGGTGGCGGTGGCGGTCCGCAGTCGTGACGGGAAGCAGGTGAACCTGTTTATCCTGAACAAGGACTACGACAGTAAAATAATAAAACTGAACCTGGGTACGCTGCGTCCGGTCTCAGTTGTCCAGCAGGTATTCACCGGGAATGGTCTTCAAGACCCGGAACCAACTCTGGTGCGGGTCAAAGCAGTGCCGCAGTTCAAGGTGGGGGCAGCGGAACTATCCCTCCCGGAAACCTCCATCACCCTGCTGACTTTCCGACAGTAGCTGTCTCGGGTCCATAGCGTCGCTGCCCGGGCTGTCGCAGGGCAGCGTTTTGGCGACCTCATCGGCGTCCCGGAACGGCATTGCTTGCGGGAGCCGTAAACGAGCCGGCATGGGCTTATCGCTCCAACAGGCCGAGGACCGCTCGTGTCTCGGCCTGTTTTGTGCGGTGCTCTGCCCTCGATGCAGTCAGGCGGCGAGGGGCTGTCGCTGATCTTCGACGGACTCCGGCACTTCGGGCGCTTCGATTGCGGCCTCGATATTCTGGGTGTAGCCGCAGTCTTTGTTCCAGCAGCGGATCCCCGATACCTTGCCACGGAACGCCTTTTCGTAGAGCAGGCCGCCGCAGACCGGGCAGGGGCGCTCCAGAGGCATTCCCGAGAGGGTCATCTTGCAGTCCGGGTACCGGCTGCAGCCGTAGAACGCCCCGGTGCGGGACCGCTTTTCCACGATATCGCCCTCTTTGCACTCCGGGCACTTGACCCCGATGGTCTTAGGGGGGGCTTTGTGAATATACTTGCACTCCGGGTAGCCGGGGCAGCCCAGGAACGCGCCAAATCGCCCCTTCTTTTCCACCAGCAGCTTGCCGCAGTTGGGGCAGGGAATATCAGAGACCACCGGCGCGGGGGCATCCCCACCTTCCGCCGTGGTGGCGTCTTTGTGGATATATTTGCACTCCGGATAGTTCGAACAGGACAGGAACTTACCGAAGCGCCCGAACTTCTCCACCATCTGGCTGCCGCACTGCGGGCAGACCATGTCTACCTCGCGGGCGAATTTCTCCATGCCGGACTCGGCATCGGTGACGGTTTTGGCGAACGGGTCGTAGAACTCGCGCATCAGCTCTACCCAGTCCTGCTTGCCCTCCTCGACACTATCCAGACGACCCTCCATCTCGGAGGTGAACTGCACGTTCAGGATGTTGGGGAAGTGCTTGACCAGCATGTCGGTGACCACGAAGCCGAGATCAGTCGGATAGAACCGCTTCTCCTTTAGCTCCACGTAGCCCCGGTCCTGGATGGTCGAGATGATCGAGGCATACGTGGATGGTCGCCCGATCCCCTGCTCTTCCAACCCCTTGACCAGGGTCGCCTCTGAGAAGCGCGGCGGCGGCTCGGTGAAGTGCTGCTTGGGCAGCAGCTTGAGCAGGTCCAGCGTCTGCCCCTCCATCAGGGGCGGGAGCGGCGGCTTTTCGTCGTCGTCCACCTGATTGGCATCGTCCTTGCCTTCGGTATAGACGCGCAGGAAGCCATCAAACTTGATGGTCGAGCCGGTCGCGCGGAAGGTATAGCCGTTAGCCTCAATATCGGCGGTGACCACGTCCATAATGGCGGGCTTCATCTGTGAGGCGACAAAGCGCAGCCAGATCAGCCGGTACAGCTTATACTGGTCGGGATTCAGATGCTGCTTGATGGCATCCGGCTCGCGGAAGACAGAAGTCGGTCGGACCGCTTCGTGGGCATCCTGAGCCGACCCCTTGGATTTGTAGACGTTGAACTTCTCCGGCGCGTATTCTGGCCCGTAGGTGGAGGCAATATACTGTTTCGCCGCCGCCTGCGCCTCGCCCGCGATCCGGGTGGAGTCGGTACGCATATAGGTGATCAAGCCGACCGTGCCGCCATCGCTGCCCAGGTCCATCCCCTCGTACAACTGCTGGGCGACCATCATCGCGCGCTTGGCGGAAAAGCCGAGCTTGCGGGCCGCCTCCTGCTGAAGCGTTGAGGTGATGAACGGGGCGTACGGTTTGCGCTGCCGCTCCGACTTCTTGACCTTGGCGATCCGGTACTCCGCGCCGCGCAGGTCGGCAAGCACCTTGTCGGTCTCTTCCTTGCTTTTTAGCTCGATCTTCTTACCCTGGAACAGCGACAGGGCAGCCTCGAAGGGCATCTTGCGCGTCGTCTGCGGCTGAAGAGTGGCGGTCAGGCTCCAGTATTCAACGGGCACGAAGGCAAGGATCTCGCGCTCACGGTCGCAGATCAGCCGCACCGCGACGGACTGGACACGGCCCGCGGAAAGGTTCTTTTTGACCTTGCGCCATAAGATCGGGCTGATCTTGTAGCCCACCAGCCGGTCGAGAACGCGGCGCGCCTGCTGGGCATTGACACGCTGCATATCAATGTCCCGCGGGTTGTTCAGCGCATCCTGGACCGCTGTCTTGGTGATCTCGTTGAACTGGATGCGCTTGATCTGGGCCGGTTTTAGCTTCAGGGCACTGGCGACATGCCAGGCGATCGCCTCTCCCTCTCGGTCCGGGTCGGAGGCAAGATAAACAGTGGTGACGCCTTTGGCGGCGGCGGCAAGCCTGCCCAGAACATCTTTACGATCCTTCAGCGGTTCGTAGGTGGGGGCGAAATCATGGTCTACATCCACGCCGAGCTTCGACGAGGGCAGGTCGCGGACATGGCCCATGGAGGCTTCAACGGCGAACTCCTTGCCCAGAAAACCCTTGATGGTCTTCGTTTTGGCGGGCGATTCCACGATAATGAGTGATTTTGCCATTGGTTTTTATCTTAACATTCCTGTGCGCGAAAAGGCTCTGAAAGCGGCTTGTGTTCTTCTTGAGAATGCCGCCTGACCCCCGCGCTGTTTGGACAGCAGGTTTCGGGCCAAAGTTCCGGGTATCGTGATTCGCCGATCCCTACCTTATATATATACGATACACTGCGGACTCCGCACCGTTATTACCCAGAGTTCGCGAAGGGTAAGACGTCGTCAAGACGCCCCCGTTCAGGGCGTCTGCGAAGCAACGAGGGAGATTCTACCGCAGGAGGGCTGCGGGGCGCAAACAAGGGTTGCTGGTCCGCTCGAAGCGTTCTGGGGAAAGACCCAAGCGGATGATATTGCCCCAGGAGCGATACAATAAGAAGAGAAAGTGCCGGGGAACCGCTCATGTCTTTATCCGCTCCCGCTGCCCCTGTCGTCACGACAGGGGACCCATCGCCGTTTCTGTATCCGGTCGCGCTAAACGTGCGCGGGCGACGCTGCGTCGTGGTGGGCGGCGGGAGTGTTGGGGCACGAAAGGCGATGGCGCTGCTCGCCGCCGAAGCGGTCGTGACCGTGATCGCGCCGGAGGCGGGCGAGGCGCTGCGGGTGCTGGCACAGGATGGGCGGGTCACCTTCCTTTCCGAGATGTTTTCGCCCGAGCAATTAGAAGAGGCGTTTCTGGTGATTGCGGCCACAAATCGAAGCGAGGTCAACCAGATGGTCGCGGAGGCGGCGCGCGCGCGCGGCGTTCTGCTGAATCTTGCCGCCGAAGCGGAAGAGGAGGCCGGGGATTTCGCGGCTATGGCGACAGTGCGGCGCGGCGACCTGGTGATCGGCGTTACGACCGGTGGCGCAGGTCCCGCGCTGACATCGCGGGTCAGGCAGGACCTGGAAGCCCGGTTCGGGCTTTACTGGGAAAACTATGTGGCGCTGCTCGGGGCGATGCGGGGAGTGGCGAAACGGGAGATCGCGGACCCGGACGAGCGCGCGAAAGCGCTGCGGCGGCTGGCAGCCTCGGAAGAGGTGCGGAGGCGGATGGCGGGGAGCGAGGGCAGCGCGT
>JACMJB010000116.1 GCA_014380815.1 Armatimonadota bacterium | reverse complement strand
TCTAAGCGCAGGATTGAACCATTCCGTTCCGCGTCGAAGGAGAAGACTGCGTTGGCTGCATCAACCGCACTGCGAGTACTCATTGAGGAGGCACCCTACTGGGAACAGCGATCCGGCGCAAGCTGGAGCGGGCGGGGGCAATGGCCCACATCCTGGATTTCGCTGCCGGAGGCTGACCTACCCCGCCCCCCGTTTGTTGCGGGATACCGGCTGCGCTTCACGGTACCGGACGAAGGATTGAACGAACGCGATCCGGTGCGGGTCCATGTTACGGCTGACGAGCGCTATGAACTGTTTCTGGACGGCGAGCGAGTGGGGCGCGGGTCGGAGCGCGGTGACGAGCGCCACTGGTTCTTCGAGACGTACGATCTTACGCTCGCGCCCGGCGCGCATGTGCTGGCTGCGCGGGTCTGGTCGCTGGGGCCGGAAGCGGCGTTCGCGCAGCATACCGTCCGGCACGGTTTTTTGTTCTCCCCGGAGGGTGAGGCCGCCCTTGCTCTGATGGGAACCGGCATCACGGATCGGTGGGAGGCGAAGCCTCTGCCCGGCTACTCGTTCCTGCCGGTGCTCGCTGCCTGGGGGACGGGTGCGAACACGGCGATAAACGGCGCCGCGTTCCCATGGGGCTGGGAGACAGGGGCCGGGGAGGGCTGGATCACCGCCGAAAAAGGGGGGAAAGCGGTCAGCAAAGCCGCCGCGCCCAACGACTATGATCCCACGCGGGTCCGCCCCCTGGCGCCCGCCCTGCTGCCCGCCCAGAAAAACGACCGCTGGGATAAGGGGACCGTGCGACTGGTCAGCGACCCCGGCGGCGCGTTCGAGGACCAGACCAATGCCATTCCGGTACGGAGCAGGGATCATCTGTCCGCCGAGGCCGGGGCGTGGTCCGCGCTGTTTGCCGGGCTGGGTGCGGTGACTGTCCCGGCGGAAACCCGCCGCCGCGTTCTGGTGGATCTCGAGGACTACCTTTGCGCCTATCCGGAGGTGACCGTGTCGGGTGGGGACGGAGCGCGGGTCCGGGTGAACTGGGCGGAGGCGCTGTACAACGAGCACACCGCAAAGACCAAGGGGAACCGCAACGAGATCGAGGACAAATTCTTCGTCAACCATTGGTACAACAACGACGGTGTCGGAGACCTGTTTCTGCCCGGCGGCGGGGAGACGGAAACGTTCACCCCGCTCTGGTGGCAGTGTGGTCGTTATGTCGAGGTGCTGGTAGAAACGAAGGACGCCCCGCTGACCCTGACCGGGTTCGCGTTCCATGAGACCCGATATCCCCTGGAGCGCGAAAGCCGTTTCGGAGCAAGCGATGCCCGTCTGGATGCCATCGCGCCGATCCTGGTCCGCGCCCTCCAGATGTGCAGCCACGAGACCTATATGGACTGCCCGTACTACGAGCAGCTACAGTACGTCGGCGATACGCGCCTGGAGGTACTGACAACGTACCTCCTGACTCACGATGACCGGCTGCCGCGAAAAGCCCTGCAGATGTTCGACCTATCGCGTCAGCTTTCCGGTCTGACCCTGTCCCGGTACCCGTCGCGGGTCGTGCAGATCATTCCGCCGTTTTCGCTCTGGTGGGTGGCGATGGTCCACGATTTCTCCCAGTGGCGCAACGACCCGGACTTTGTTCGGGCCAGGATGCCCGGTGTTCGGACCGTTCTGGAGGCGTTCCTGTCGTATCGCAACACGAACGGCCTGGTGGAGACCCCGCCCGGCTGGAACTTCATTGACTGGGTGACGACCTGGAAAAACGGAATGCCCCTTGGGGCGGACATCGGCGTCAGCGGGGTGCTGAACTGGCAGTTCGCGCTGGTGCTGACCCGTGCCGCCGATCTGGAGCGGCAGGCGGGTGAGCCGGAGCTTGCCGCCCGCCTGGACCATGCGGCCTCGGACCTCGCGGAGGCGTTGCAGCATGCCTTCTGGACCCCGGAGCGGGGCCTGTTCGCCGATGATCTAGACCGGACCGCTTTCAGCGAGCACGCGCAGTGTCTGGCGATCCTGTCCGGCCTGCTGCCCCCGGCACAACAGGCAAGCGTCGGGGAGAACCTGATCGCCTCCGCGGACCTTGCCCCGACAACCATCTACTTCCGGCACTACCTGTTCGAGACGCTGGCGCTTCTGCGCCGTCCTGATCTGCTGCTGGACCGCATGCGCCTCTGGTTTGACCTGCCGGAGAACGGCCTGAAAACAACCATCGAGATGCCGGAGCCGACCCGCTCCGACTGCCACGCCTGGGGCGCATACCCGCTGTACCATTATGCCGCCACGATTCTGGGCATCCGACCTGCTGCGCCGGGCTTCGCCGCGGTGCGGATCGCGCCGCAGCTTGGACCGCTGGAGTGGGCATCGGCGACCGTCCCACACCCTTCCGGCGGCGAGATCGCCGTTCGCGCTGAGCGCGGCGCGGATGGTGCCCTCACGGTGACCGTCACGCTCCCAGGTGGTGTGGGTGGTTTCGCCCAGGGCGCAGCCGGAGAACCGATCGTGCTCCCAGACGGGGCCAGAGGGCACGTGGTTCGTCTGAGCTAGACGGTGGCCTCTCGCGCGGCCCTCGCCGCGCGTTTCCCCGCGCTGAAAAACATGCCGCTAAACGACGACCATATCCGCCTGAACCACTTCTCAGACCACTTCAAGGAGCCGTATTTCCGGACGGCGATGGAGCAGCACGTCCGAGCGTACCATGCACACTTCGGTGAGCGACTGCTCGCAGTGTACGTCTGGGGCAGTGTCCACCGAAACGAAGCCGTTCGCGGCCTCTCCGATCTGGATTTGCACGCTTTTATCGCCGACGCGTTCCACGAAGCAGACGAAGCATGGTATGGGCAAGCGCGAGCCGCGATGGACCGGGAGTTCCCCGGGCTTGCCTCCCTGACCCGCCCTCTGCCCGCAAAGCTCCTGGGCGAGGGGGCAGCGGGGGCGACGCCGGACTCCTCGGGACCGGCGCGTGCAATAGCACGGTCGCTGAGTTTTCGTCTCCGATACGATGCCACCCGCATCTGGGGGAGCGAACTGGGAACAGAAACAATCATTCCAGTGCCGGACCGGGAGTTCGCCCGGGGAGCGTTTGAAGCGGTGCGGGACCTAGCACGTTTTGCAGCGGGGCGGGATCGGCAGAACAAAACCGACTTCGAACTGCCGGTGGAGCCGGTGCCTCGCCTGCGTAAACTGGCCCGCCTTGCGGTGCTCGGCGCGGGCTACTGGCTCATGGCGAATGGCCGGTTCGCCTCGTTCAAAGGAACCGAAGTCCTGCCATTGCTCAAGAACGAACTGCCGGAGTGGAGGCTGTTCCTGGAAACGACAGAGCGGCTTTATATTCTGCCGCCTCGCGCCTCGTCGGAGGAGATCGAGGACTATCAAGCCCATCTGCTTTCCTGGCTGGACTGGGTGGATCTCTCGTTCCGAAAGGAAAACCACGTATAATACCTCTTAGAACGATCGAAACTGATCGAAACTGAGCCATTCACCGCAGTCGTGTTGGGAAGGTTGTTTGTTGAAACCCCGCAAAATCCTCATTCCGTCCGCCGTATCTCTGATTGTCGCTGCCGCCACAATCATCACAGCCATCGCATCCGCACAGCCGCCCCAAATTGCCCCGACCCCGCGCCCCACTCCGGGCGGCTACCCCGCGCCGACTGTCGCCCCCGCGCTTCCCACTCCGAAGATTGATGATCGGGGCCTGCCGCCGGTCGAGACCGACGATCCCTTTAATGAGGAAGACCCCAATCGCACCCCAGCGAACCGGCTGACCCCGGAGCGCATCAAGGGAATGCTGGAGAATGAAGACAGCATCTTTTGGGAGGCCGCCCGGCGTGATGTCTACGGCGCGTCCAGCGGAACCATGAGGACGATCGCCGCCCGGCGGCTCGAACTGCGCCGCCGCGTGGGGCAGACAGTCTTCGGACGCGAGTTGGAGCCACGCTGGGCGGGGAAGAAGCGGGTCGCGCTGACCTTCGATGACGGCCCGCATGCGGCGACCACTCAGGCGATCCTGGACATCCTGAAGCGCAGCCGCGTGCCCGCGACCTTCTTCTTTGTTGGGACAATGGCGGAGCGGCACCCCGAACTCG
The DNA here is from genome assembly GCA_014380815.1 of Armatimonadota bacterium. Classification (GTDB taxonomy): domain Bacteria; phylum Armatimonadota; class Armatimonadia; order Armatimonadales; family Armatimonadaceae; genus JACMJB01. Next base: position 1,234 of record JACMJB010000116.1, on the reverse strand, counting down.
TCCGCGCGGCCTTCCGGGACGGTCATTCGATCGGCAACCATACCTTCCACCATGTCACCATGGTCAAGCTCTCCGAGGCTGACGCCGTGACCGAGATCAAGGCCTGTGGAAACGTCCTCAAAGCAGCGACCGGGGTCAGTCCGCATCTGTTCCGTCCACCAGGCGGTCAGTACCACTCCGTGATCGCGGAGGATGCCGCCGCACTCGGCTACCACACCATTTTGTGGACCTGCGACCCTGGAGACTATCAGCGTCTCCACCCCGCGACTATCGCCCAGCGGACCCTGAAGACTGTCACTCCCGGCGGCATCATCCTTCTGCACAGCGGGGTTACGGAGACCCTGCGCGCTCTGCCCTACATCATCCAGTCGCTGCGGGAGGCAGGCTATACCTTCGTGACCGTGGATGAGATGCTCCGAACCGACGCTGCCGCACGTCGCACCACCTTGAAGCAGTAACACCTACCACTACCAATCACAGCGATCACCACCGATCAGACTTCCGGTACGCGGCGGGCGGCATGCCGGTGGAGCGCGAAAAGACGCGGGTCAGATACGAGCGGTTGCCGAAACCACACCCCTCGGCGATGGCTTCCAGGCTGTCGGCGGTGAACAGCAGCCGCTGGGCGGCCCGCGTGACGCGCCGCTCGGTGATATAGGCCCCCGGTGTCTGCCCGACGCACTCTCGAAACCGCCGCGCGAAATGGTCCTCGCTCAGGCAGCAGAGAGCCGCAAGATGAGCGGTGGTCAACCGCTCTCCCAGGTGCGACTCCAGGTAGTCCAGCGCGGGAGTGACCGGCTCCAGTGCGGCAGCCTGCCGCAGACTTTCCGCATGCGCCTCCGGCCCGATCCTGTCCAGATAGTGCGCCAACCCTTCATAGATCAGCGCTTTGGCCCGGCACTGGTCGGTGAAGCCGGGCGGGCGCGCTTCCCGCGTCGCCGCGGTGAACTCCGCGATCCGCGCGGTGAACGCGTCGTCGGCCTGCACCAACACCGGTCCGCTGAAAAGATGACGCAGCGTCAGATGCGGCAGGCCGACAAGGTCAAAGTGGATGTAAAAGTGCCGCACCGCCGTGCCCACGTTGCCGCAGGAGAAACGCACCCCAGCAGGAACAAGGTAACTTTTCCCCGCCTCTATCGCGAACCGCGCCCCGTCGGGCAGATCCAGGTAGGCTCCCGGATCTTCGTTGCGGTAGAAGCGCCAGAACGTACTCTGAACATCGCGCGCATTCCAG
>JACMJB010000017.1 GCA_014380815.1 Armatimonadota bacterium | reverse complement strand
CGCGATCATCGCGCGCAGCGGTGAGTCTTCCACCCCGGTCAGTGGAAGGTCAATCCGCCCCCGGCGCCGCGCGGACTCGTAGGCCGCAAAGATGATCTCGGTGGACTGGATCGCGTGGGCGCTGCTGTGCAACGGACGGCGCCCTTCAACAAGAGCCGCCACCGCATCCCCCACCGAGCGGATGTTGGCGACGCCATCATGCAGTCCTTCTGTTGTTTCCACCGTTTGCCATTTATTGTCCTGGCTCGTCCGATAACGCACATTCGGGGCCTCGCTGTGCACCTCGATCACGCCCTCCGTGCCGATGAGACGGTTCGCGCAACCAACGATCTCCGCCGCTTCTTCACCGGTGTACAGCAGCGCATGGACACCGTTTCGGTAACGGATGCAGCAGATCCCCTGCGACTCGACGGGAACCCCGAAAACCAGCCGGGGCCTCCGGACATCTACCTGGGCCATGACCCACTCACCAGGGACTTCATCATTATAGAAGCCAAACATATCGAGCCAGTGCGTTCCCCAATCGCTGAGATCCCCACACGAACCCTCGATCCGCTTGAGTTCGCCGATTGTCCCCTCTTTCAGCAGCCGGCGGGCGGCCTGAAACGTGTCCAGAAAACGCCGCTGGTGGTTGAACGTGAGCTGGACACCGCGTTCGCGGCATGTCTGCTCCATTTGCCGGGCCTCGCCCCAGGTCGCGGCCATAGGCTTTTCGCAGTGGATCGCGCGGACCCCCGCGGCGGCGGCGGCGAGCACCACCGGGGCGTGGAGGTCGGGCCAGGTGCAGACCGAGACCATATCGAGACTGGCCTCCGAGAGCATCGTCGGATAGTCTTGGTAGATCTCCGCCTGCCCGCCCACTTTGGTCTCATTGAACTCTTCGGCGCGCTCCCGAATCAGATCGCACACCGCGACGATCCGGCACTGGGGAAGACAGTTGTACCCATCTGCATGCGCTCGTGACATTCCGAAGCCCGTGCTGCCCTCCGTCTTCCAGGGCTTACCGGCTCCGATAATCCCCACTCGGAGCGTCGCGCCGGACGAGGCGCCGTTCTCGCTGCTCATTTGTTCTGCTTCCTTGAAGAAATGTGAGGGTCAATAGACTACTTTGTTCAGCGGATACTCGACCAGTCCCTCCGCTCCCGCCCGCTTCAGGCGCGGGATCAGATCGCGAGCCTGCTTTTCCTCGATGATGATCTCGATGGCAAATCCGGAATCGGCGTACAGCGGCGAGACCGTGGGGCGTTTCAGCGAGGGAAGCTGCGCCACAACCTCGCTCAGCTTGCTCTCCGAGACATTCATCTTGAGGCCCACGAGCGCGTGGGCGTTGAGCGCACCGGTTAGAAGGAGCGCCATGTCCTCGATCTTGGCGCGCTTGAGCGGATCAGCCCAGGCGTCATGGTTCGCGACGAATCGCGTGGTCGAAGTCAGCAGCGTATCCACGATCCGAAGGTTGTGGGCGCGCAGACTCGAACCGGTCTCGGTGTTCACCACGATCGCATCCGCAAGGACGGGCACCTTCACCTCGCATGCACCCCAGGAAAATTCGACCTTGACATCGGGAACGCCATGGGATCTGAAGTATCGCTCCGTCAGCTGCACGTATTCGGTCGCGATCCGCTTGCCCGCCAGATCCTTCGGTCCCTCGATAGGGGAGTCCTGCGGCGCAGCAAGCACCACGCGGATAGCATTTCGAGTCGCCTTGGAATAGGTCAGCTCGCAGACCTCGTGAACATCAGCCCCGTTGTCTTCGATCCAGTCCTTGCCGGTCAACCCGGCATCCAAAATGCCGTCCTCCAGGTAGCGCGGAATCTCCTGCGGACGGATCAGCAGCGCGGAGATTTCAGGGTCATCCACCGTGGGCTGGTACGACCGGGAATCCACCCGGATCTCCCAGCCTGCGTTGGCGAACAATTTAAAGGTTGCATCCTGGAGGCTGCCTTTCGGCAGGCCGAGTTTCAAAATCATAGCACCATATTATGCGGCGCGGCCAGGAGAACGGCAACCGATGCCTCTCCAGGCCCGTCAGGCGATCAGATCGGTGATGACATTACCATGGACATCAGTCAGGCGAAAATCCCGGCCCGCGTAGCGGTAGGTCAGTTTTGTATGGTCGAAGCCCAGCAGGCGCAGGATCGTCGCATGGAGATCATGGACATGGACCGGGTTCTCCCGCGCCTTGAAACCGAACTCGTCGGTCGCCCCGTAGACGGTTCCTCCCTTCACACCGCCGCCCGCCATCCACATCGTGAAGCCATAGTGGTTATGGTCGCGCCCGTTCTGCTTTCCGGCATTTGCGCCCGGTGTTGGCAGTTCCACCGTCGGTGTCCGCCCGAACTCTCCGCCCCAGATCACCAGCGTTTCGTCCAGCATCCCGCGCTGTTTGAGATCGGTCAGCAGTGCGCCGATCGCCTGGTCGCACTCTCTGGCGAGATTTCGGTGGCCGGATTCGATGTCGTCGTGGTTGTCCCAGGGCTGACCCGCGCCGTGATACAGCTGGATGAACCGGACACCGCGCTCCGCCAGCCGTCGCGCGATCAGGCACTGACGGGCATAGGCGCCCTCGCCATAGAGTTCTCGGATACTTTGTGGTTCCCGCTCGACATCGAAAGCGTCGCTCGCCTCCGACTGCATCCGGTAGGCAAGCTCAAAGCTTTGGATTCGCGATTCCAGGGGGGCGTCGTGCTGGCGCTGCTCCAGATGCTGCTGATTCAGCGACTGAACCAGATCAAGCTGCGCCCGTTGCTGCTTGGTCCCCTCGGAATTGTTGCGGATGTGCTCGACGATTTTTTCGATGTTGGTCTGATTTGGGTCAATGTAGGTACCAGCGAGAACGCCCGGCAGAAAACCCGACTGCCAGTTCTGCGTCTCTTGAATCGGAAACCCGCCCGGACACATCGCGATGTAACCCGGCAGATTCTGGTTTGCGGTCCCCAGGCCATAGGTCACCCACGAACCCAGGCTCGGGCGTATCTGGCGCGCATCTCCGCAGTTCATCAGCAGCAGCGAGGGTTCGTGGTTCGGTACGTCCGCGTGAAGGGAGCGAATGACCACCATATCATCCACGTGCTTTGCCACTTGGGGGAAGATCTCGCTGACTTCGATTCCACTCTTCCCGTGCTTCTGAAATCCGAATGGCGACCCCAGCGCGACCCCGGTCTTTCGCTCGGTCGCAAGGTTTGGGAGCGGAAGGGCCTTGCCGTGGTATTTGGTCAGCATCGGCTTCGGGTCGAACGTATCCACATGGGATGGCCCGCCGTTCATAAACAGAAAAATGACCCGCTTCGCCTTTGCGGGAAGCGGCGGCATTCGCGGGGCAAGTGGGTTCAGTCGGTTCGAGGCACCACTCGCCTCGGCGGGAGTGGCTGTCAGCATTCCCTCCGCCCCCAGAACTCCGGTCAGTCCGAGCATCGCAAAACCGTTTCCCAGGCGCCCCAGCAGTTGCCGTCGGGTCAAGAACTGATCTCTTAGCGATTGTTCATGGTCGTACTGTGACATCATTTCGCCTGTTGCCCCCCTCGTCTTCAGTCGAGGAATGTGAACTCATTGGTCATCAAGAGCGCCTGAGCGTACTGCTCCCATTTTGTCAGCGGCTTGGCAAGTGGGCTCTTTGCCGGGCCAGCGAATTGAGACTCTCCTTGCCAGGCGTCTCCACTGCCCGCTCTGGTGATTACCGGAGACCAGGCAAAGCTGTCAAAGGCATCACCGGTCCGGCAATCTACCATGAAGTCCAGCGTGTCTCCTTTGATGACCGCAACGTCTGCCACTGCCGCAGCGACTGAACCGTGGTGAACCACCCACTCCCCAAGCAGGCCCAGGCGGCTGGATACGACGCGCCCCCGGATACCATCGCCTTGACTTGAAGCATGCCGAAGCGTTCCCGTGATGGCGACGGTTCCGCTGATGGGAGCCGTCCATCGCCGAATTGCTGCCTGCCTCGCCGAGCCACCCGGATGGCCGCCCCCTGCGTTCAGCAGCAAAGATCGCAAAGCCGAGTCCGGAAATTGGCTGTTGCCCTGATACCACTTACCCGTGAAATGGGTCAGCGACTGGTACTTCGCCGTGCGCGCGGCGCCAGCGTCGTACTCACCGTAACCATAGCGCCACGGGGAACCGGACATCTCCGGCGGGGACTCCTCAGGGTCAGAGTTCCCAAGAAACCGCGCCCCAACCGCCACTTCCCCGGCGGTCGGTAGCCGGCTGAACAGCAGAAGATACAACTGCCGGATACGGGCAGCCCCGGCTGGCTTTGCCATCACCTCCGTCCGGCCTGCGAGGGCGCGCGCTTGGTCAATCGCGAGGGGGCTATTCATCAAAAACAGCGCCTGCTGCGGAACCGTGGTCTGGAACCGCTGGGCACTGGTGGCATCCGGACTGGCGAAGTCGAAGGTACGAAACGTTCCCGGCAGATTCTGGCGCTCGACCCGCCCGTAGACCGCTCGGCGCACGCTGAACGGCGCTTCCCAAAGCTCCACGGATGGCCCGCCGAGGCTGCTGGTGTCGAGTTTCCCGGAAGCAAGGAAGAGGGCATCGCGCATCTGTTCAAGATCCAGACGGCGGCGGTTCATCCGCCACAAAAACCGGTTCTCCGGGTCGGCGGCAACGCTTTTGGGGTTGATCTCGCTGCTCTGCTGGTACGTGCTGGAGAGAAGAATCCGGCGATGCAGTTTTTTGATGGACCAGCCGCTTTCCATGAACCGCGCGGACAGGTGATCCAGCAGTTCCGGGTGGGTCGGCCGCTCCCCCTGCCTGCCGAAATCCGACGGCGTCCGCACGATTCCGGCTCCAAAATGCTGCATCCAGACCCGGTTGACAAACACGCGAGCGGTCAGGGGATTCTCTTTTGACGCAATCGCACGAGCGAGTTCCAGCCGCCCGCTGCCCCCGTTCCACTCGGGGCGTGGTCGGTCTTTTGGCGACAGTGCCAGTAGAAAGCGGCGCGGCACCACATCGCCGGGATTCGAAGCATTGCCGCGCTTGAAGACTCGTGGGGTCACCGGTGTCTCCAGGTCGGTCAGCGCCATCGCCTTCGGCGGGGCTGGCGGATACGTCTGTCTCAGCGTCTCTATTTGCGAGCGTAGAGCTACGAGCCGCCTTCGTTCCGGCGGCTCGAATCCCGCTTCCAGCTTCAGCAGATGATCCCCCTGAGGAAGCTCGCCCAGTCGCACCGCCTGCAGTGCCTGCTTGATCGGCCCCTCGAGCGACGAATTTGTTTTGGCGGCCTCGCGAAGCCGTGCGGTCTGGGTGCGGACAACCGCTTCCGCCTCTCCGCGTGCCGACTGGAATTTGGCGTCATGGGCCGCATAAGGCGCGGCAACAGCGTCCGGGGCGATGATCGGCTCGGTTTCCCGGGTCGAGGCAAAAACCCCGTAAAGTGAGTAGTAGTCTTTCGTGGGGATCGGGTCGAATTTGTGGTTGTGGCAGCGCGCGCACGCAACCGTGAACCCCTGAAAACCCCGCATTGTCACATCAATTCGATCATCAATGATGTCGTGTGTATTATTGAGGAAGCGTCGCCCCACCGTCAGAAATCCGAGCGCGGCAAGCTGTTTTTTGTCGCCGCTGGAGGGGAGCGGCAGACGATCCGCGGCAAGCTGCAACTGAATAAACCGGTCATAGGGCAGGTCTTTGTTCAGCGCTTCGATCACCCAGTCCCGGTAGGTATACGCATTCGGGTAGTTTCGGTCCTCGGTGAAAACATAGCCCTTGGTATCCGCATAGCGGGCCACGTCCAGCCAGTGGCGCGCGCTTTTCTCCCCGTACCTTGGCGATGACAGCAACCGATCCACGACCTTCGCGAACGCTTCCGGCGTCCGGTCCGAGAGAAAGGCGTCCACTTCGGCCGGTGTCGGGGGAAGACCGATTAGATCGAACGTCACCCGCCGGATCAGAGCGCGCTTAGACGCAGGCGGGGCCGGTTTCAGCCCTTTTGCTTCCAGTTTTGCCAGCACGAAACGATCGAGGGGCGACTGGCCCCAGGTCTGGTGTTTGACCGGGGGGAGGAGGGGGCTGCGGACCGGTCGGAGCGACCAGAACCGACGCTGATCCGGGGTCAGCGCAGGCTCTTTTGCCACAGTGAACGTTTCGGAAAGCGACGCAGCCCTCTGCGTGCGGGGCCACGGAGCGCCGCTGCGCACCCAGTCCGCCAGCGCTCCGATCTCGGCGTCTTTCAATCTGCCACCCTTCGGCATTTTGATCTTGCCCGAGTGGCGCACGACGCTTAGGAGAAGGCTGCGGTCGGGATCACCGGGGACCATTGCCGGGCCGGAGTCCCCTCCCCGAAGCAGTGCCTCTCGGGAGTCGAGCCTGAGGCCACCGAGGTTTTCTTCAGGCCCATGGCACATGGTACAGTTGTCCGCAAGGACCGGGCGGACCTTGGTCTCAAAAAACGCCGATGCCTCGGCGGAGACGGGCGGAGCCTTCGATTCATTGCTGGAGACGGCCTGCCGCTCCGAGGCGGCAAGCAGGAGCGCAAGAGCTGCCGTTAGTCCAAAGACCGCGCCGCGCACCGTGCAGAATTTTCCAAGCCAACTGAAGCGTCGTCGCATTTCGGTTTGCCTAATCGTCACCCATCTGGTTCCGCAGATTTGGTCGTGTGTTGATCTTATCGCGTCTGCAGTGCTGCACTCTCCACATTTCGGGAGGCCGCTTCTATTTCCTGGAAATAACTCGCATATCGGGGCATCTCAAACTGAACGTTGGCTTCCTTGTAAAGGCGCGTTACAACCACCTCGCGACGAGGCGCTTTGGCGAGACGCGCGAAGCGCTCCGCCTGGGAACGAGCCTTCTCAAACGGGACGACCCCTTCGCTGGCGCGTTTGTCTACCCGCACCACGAAGAAGAGGTTCTGGATCGCCACTTTTTTTATGCCGCCCACCGAAGTCGCCATCACCGCGCTGCTCAGTCGTGCCCGTGCTTCCGCGGGCAGCGCGCCCCAGTTAGGGCTGAAATTCAGTCCGACGACTCGAAGCCGCGGCTGGCTGGAGGCAATATTGGCGGGAGTCATCCCCTTCTCCTTCATTAACGCTTCTGCGGTTGCGGCGTCAACGCTGTTCTGGGCCACGATCATGGTTGTTTGCGCCTGGGTCGGCACCCGAAACCGCGCTGGATTCCTGCGGTAAAAGTCGCGAATCTCTGTCTCGCTCAGCTTCACCTCTTTCATACTCAGGTTTTCAAGTGCGATGTCTGCTTTCAGGTCACGGCGAAGATCCGCCATCTTAACGGGGTCTTTGCGGGCCATCTCCAATCGCTCTGGCATCCGGCGCTCGATATCCGAGAGACGGCTGTCCACGTCCTTTTCGCCGGGAGTGACCCCAGCTTTTTTCGCCGCGTTCATCACAATTTTGGTGATCGCGATCTTGGTCAGCACCGGCTTCCCAAACTGATATTCCAGGGAGTCGCGGTACTCCTTGACACTAATGCCATCCGTTCCGATCTGCATCACCGGACGACTTGTGGAGTATCGCTGGTAAAGAAAGAGATTCCCCGCAAGTGATGCGGCGGTGACTAGTAGTAAGAGAACGATAAAAAACTTCTTCACAAGAATTCCCCAAAGCCAAAAACTCAGCCCGAATGCAGCACTAAAACGCGGCGGGATGCAGCCCCGGCGTCGCTTCCCTTTGAGGGTCTGGGCAGCTATTGATGAGCGAGGCAGCAACAACATCCGCCCACTGATCCAGCGTGGCATGCTGCTCCACCCACTGACGAGCGTTTCCCCCCAGGCGCTCGCGTTCCTCGGGGTTCGCCAGAAGAAGCCGAAGTGCGGCCTCCCAGGCATCCGGATCATTCGGCGGAACGAGCAAACCGTTCTCACCATGGGTGATTACGTCGGTCTGGCCAGTCGTGCGCGTCACGACGACCGTCTTACCCATCGCCATCGCCTCCAGGATCGTGGTTATTCCCGCCTGGAAGTCTGTCTCGTAAAGAGGGACCGCCACAACGTCGGACTCGGCGTATAGCTGGCGCAGTTCCTCGTATTCGTACCATCGGACGGCGACATTTGCGGGGAGAGTGCGCCCGTGAGTTTCGTTTTTTCGTTTGGACCAGGGTGAAGCGCCCGTCATCCTAAATGCTACCTCTGGCAGACGCGCGGCTGCCGTGAGAAGTGTCGGGTAATCTCGGCCTTCCAGTCCCGCCGTGCTGACGATGCTTTCATTTTCTGCACGCTCCGCCAGCGACGGTCGGTAAAACTTGTCGTCGGCATGGAATGCAATGCGCTTTAATTTGGTGGGGGGAATGCCAAGGACATCTCGCCCATAGTTTTCCTGGATCGTTGCATAAACAAAGATCCCATCCATTTCACGATGCACCCCCAAGGTGCGAAAGAAGAGACGCTTCTTACCGGTTGAAAGGCGGTGCCCGATAGTCACGTGTCCGGGACGCCGCCGTCCTCGCCACCGCAGCGTTCGCAGCAAGAGGGCGAGTGGGATGCCAATGTTTTCCCCGTTTGTAAAGACCGTGTCGTGTTCTGCGGATCGAAGAAAGCCCAGCATCGCGAGGGCGGCGTCGCGCCCGGCCACTCGCCGCGCCAGACGGACCAGAAAGGGCAGATTTTTGCCTCCATCTGCCTCCAGTGCTCCATAATCTAAAAGCGCGACTTCGTTCTGGCCGATGCGGGACCCGTAATCCCGGGATTGCCTGAGTGCGTCCGCGAGAGCATAGTAATCCATACGGGGATGCTTGTCCTGCTCCACGGCGGGGGTGATGTCGCGCTTCAGAACGCTGGGTATCAGCATCAGTATCTTCATTGACTCACCTTCGGCTTTTCTCACTCAGTGATGTTGATGTACTGGAGACGACGCTGCCTGCGTCACCACTTCCATCAGGGCAGGATAGTTGCGCTTCGCGTCGAACCGCGCCCGCGCGGTTTCACCCGCCTGCTTGCCGAGCGTACGGCGCAGCGCTTCGTCGCTGACCAGTGCCTCGATTGCGCTTGTTAGCGAGGTGCAGTCGTCAACCGGGATCACCCATCCCGCCTGCCCATGCTGTACCGCTTCCGGCAGCGCGCCTACCGAGGTCGTGATGACCGGCAAACCGGATGCCATCGCTTCCAAAACTGCCAGCGGCAAACAGTCACCTTGTGTCGGGAACACAAAAAGATCCGCGTTCCGGTAAAGATCTCTCAGTTCCGCCGAGTTCGGCTGCAGACCGCGATGCACGAAAACCGTTGCGAAGTCCTCCGGGGATTCCTGGCGTCGCTCCTGTTCCTGCGATTCGGTCCAGGTTTTGGTGACGATGTGAAGCTCCGCGGAGCGCCGCAGTGCCGCTGGAAGCATTTTCCATGCCCGCAGAAGGAGGCTGCCCCCCTTTCGCTCAAAATCTCCCCCAACAAACAGTAGTCTCACCGGCGCGCCTGCTTTTCGTCCCGAATCGCCGACCTGGCCCCAGCGCGCGATATCTATTCCTGGTGGGATCACCACAACCTTTTCCGGCGGTATTCCGTAATCGTCAATCAGGGACGCTTTCGCCCACTCGGACCAGGTAACGAGCGACCGGGCTGCCTCGAATGCGCGGTTGTTGAGGGCCTTTTTCAGCGCTTCAAGGCGGGCATTTCCGCTCGGAGCGTGGCCGTAAAAGGCACCAAGCGCATCGTACTGAATTGGTGTCGCGTCTAATGAGATGACAGACGGCACACGGCGCATAAAGCCCGATGAGAGCAGAGAGGTCACCTGGGTATGAAAAAGCGCGCCATCCAGTCGCCGTGTATGAGGTCGGAGGCCCAGAAACGCGCCAAGCGAAGCCCGCAGGGACCAGTTCGAACGGATACCTGGCAGGCGAGTCCAGGCTCCCTTCATACCGTCAAAAGACACGTCAACATACGTCGGCTTGATCCCCGCAAGCCGGATTTCCGTGGGACGGCTGCTCAAAGCCGTCTTCAGGTTCTGGGCGTGGGTACGGTGCCCGAGTGAATATTCCAGCGCAAATCCGAGATTCATTATGACTCGAGGTGTCCAGAGCGAGGGACTGCATCTTGGAGGGGATCTGAATGCAAATTGGCTTCTCGCCCGGTCCCTCTCTGTATTATAACAACAGATCCAGCCGCTGACGAGTTTTTAGTAAAATATTTCAGCGGCAGGCGACTCCCCTATTCCACCCCAGTTGCTCGGTCGTAAACTTCTTTGAGGCGTGTAGTGGTGACATGGGTGTAGATCTGTGTGGTCGAGAGGTCGGAGTGCCCCAAAAGCTCCTGTACCACGCGCAAATCTGCTCCGTTGTCGAGCAGATGGGTCGCGAAGGAGTGACGCAACGTGTGTGGTGTGATCTTATGCACCGATACGACATTGTCACAGTACTTGTCAAAAACGCGGCGGACACCCCGGTCGGACAGCCTGCCGCCTAGTTTGTTTAGAAATAGAGCGCCGTTGGCACGACTGCCGCCTGCGAGCAGAATGGGACGCCCTCTTTCGAGATAGGTGTCCAGTGCAGCAAGAGCCGTGCGGCCCAGAAGGGCAAGACGCTCTTTGTTGCCCTTTCCAAGACGAATCCGCAACGTGGCCTCACCGGTCTCGCCCTCGCGCAAAATGTCACCGACACTCAGCGCGGCCAGTTCGCCCCCCCGAATTCCAGAGGCATACAGCGTTTCAAGGATCGCACGGTCGCGCAGCCCGTCTGGTCGCGACGGATCTGGGGCATTTAATAGAAGTGCCACGGCATCCTCGGATAAAAACTTTGGAAGCGGTGTTTTTTTGCGAGGTGTCGCGAGGTTTTGTGCGGGCGAACTGGTCAACACGCCGCGTCGTACCAGGTAACGAAAGAACGCCCGCAGCGAGGCAGCCTTTCGCGCGATGCTGGCACGTGCCAGGGCACGGTCCGTGCTGAGGGAGGAAAGATAGGAGCGGAGGAAAGCGGTGTCTATTGCCTTCGCATCCAGGAGCGTTTCCTGGCTTCGGGCAAACTCCACAAACTGAGAAAGGTCCTCGGCATAGGCTTTGACCGTCAGTACACTTGCCCCTCTGACTGTCTTGAGGTGAGCGACAAATGCCTCAATGTGGTTATCCATCGCTGCTTTTTTAGGGTCGGTGTTCGGGATTCGCGGCTCCTAACAGTACCAGAACGCCCCTCCGCAGGGAGGGGCGTTCTGGTGCCGCCACTGAGCGTGTATTATTGAGTCACGGCACCGGGGCTACCTGCAGCGGATGCCGGAATATCGGTGAAGATCGGCAGGTAATCGCGCCAAATAACATGCTTGGTACCGGCCACGTACTTGTTCAGCGAGATATAGGGTGTGTAGCGGGGGCGCCGCGGCGCGCGCAGCAGCTTCATGCCCACCTTTTCCGGGGTTTTATCGCCCTTCTTGGTGTTGCAGCGACGGCAGCAGGCCACCAGATTCTCCCATTGCATACCGCCGCCGTGCCGCTTTGGGACCACATGGTCAATAGTCAGGTCTTTGCCCTGGCTCCCGCAGTACTGGCAGGTAAAGTTGTCCCGCGCGAAGACCGAGCGACGAGACAGCTTTAGCTCCGGCAATGGGCGCTTGACATGGTGGCGCAACTTGACGACGGATGGGGCCGCGATGGATTCGCCTTCGGCAGTTTCGAGCATGGTTCGCCCCGCAAGGCTGGAAAGGCCCTCGGCTGCCGCCGCTGCCATCTCTTCGTCGCGCGCATGCAGGATATCCGCCTTGCCCAAATAGACAAGGATGATCGCTCGGCGCAGGTTACACACGTTTAGCGGTTCGTAGTCGCTGTTCAGTACCAGTACTTCTTGGCTCATCCCTTGAGGGCGCTCCTTCCCACACCCCAGTCTACATTCCTCGGTTTGTTGTTACCCCTATCGCTGCGTGGACCCTGAAAACAAAAGCCCACTCACCAGAACTCTGGAGGGCAGGCTTGATTTATCGGGTCGCAAACAAAACCCTCTGGAAAGTCTGTTGATGCTGACGCGTGTGTAGATGCTGACAGCACCGCATGACCCGGTACTGCGTTGCCGCAACATTCCTCCGGCCAGCGATCAGGTTTGCAGGTTCTGGCGTCATTCGTTTTGAAAGTCTTGCGCGGTTTTTCACAACTTGCAGTGCGACGACTAAATGATAGCGTACTATCTGACCTGCTGTCAAGCTTTCGGGAATCAACCGTGCGGGAGCCGCGTCTAGAGGGGGGAAACCCACAAAGGAACGAACAAAACGGTGACCATTCCACCGAATCTAACAAATATGACGAGTCTGACTGTGAGCACGGATCTACCCCCTCCCCACTGGGATCTCTCGGACCTGTTCGAGGGGCCAGACGACCCGCGTCTCTTCGAGATGCTGGATACGGTGCATCTGGATTCGAAGGGTCTCGCCGAGCGATACAAAGGGAAAGTCGCGGCCCTGGTCGCGGACGAACCCGCAGCGCTTGCCACCGCGATTCAGGAGTACGAACGGATCAGTCAGGCCGCCGCAAAGCCGATGGGCTATATCAATTTGCGCTTTGCCGCCGACAGTAGCCCGGAGAACGGTGCTCTCCTGCAGCGGATTCGCGAGAAGACAACAGGGGCTACTCTGCCACTTCTTTTTTTCGATATCGAGCTGGCTCAGGTCCCTACGGAGGTGCTGGATCGCGCTGGGGAGGCCTCCGCTCTTGCGGCCTACCGGCATTTCCTGCGGACAGTATCCGCAAGGGCGGCGTACCGGCTTTCCGAAGCTGAGGAGCGCGTTTTGGAAGAGCAGGCGAACACGGGGCGGCGCGCGTTCATCCGACTCTACGAGGAGATGATCTCCAATTTTCACTTTTCGATGGAGGGGTGGGAGAGGCCGCTGACGCTCTCAGAGGTTTTAGACCTTCAGCAGGATTCGGACCGTTCGGTTCGCGAAACGTCCGCAGAGGCGCTTACGAGGGGTCTCGCCCCCCATGCCCGGACCCTGACCTTTATCTTCAACACCCTGATCCAGGATAAAGCGACCGATGACCGGCTGCGCGGCTTTGAATATCCGGAACAGGCGCGCCATATCTCCAACGAACTAGCTCCCGAGATCGTGGATCTGGTAGTCGAGACCACAGTTGCCGGGTACCCGCTCGTCGCGCGCTATTACGAGGCGAAACGCCACCTGCTTGGGCTGGATAAACTGGCGCATTACGACCGCTACGCTCCAATTGCCCTGAAGGAGACGCCAATCTCCTTTGGCAGCGCTCAAGAGAGAGTCCTTTCCGCATTCCGGGAGTTTCACCCGGAGTACGCCGCCGCCGCTGCCGCCTTTTTCGACAATGGCTGGGTAGATGCGGCGACCGGCCCCACCAAGCGAGGCGGTGCGTTCTGTTCCTACGTCACGCCCGATCTGCATCCCTATATCTTCGTCAATTATCTGGGGAAATCGAGCGATGTGCGCACCCTCGCGCACGAACTGGGGCACGGGATTCATTCCTTCGTTTCACGGGATCAGACATTGCTGAACTTTCACGGCACGCTGCCGATGGCAGAGGTGGCCTCGACCTTCGCCGAGATGCTGGTGTTTGAGTCGCAGCAAAAACAAGAAAAGGATCTGACCCAACAGCTCGCTGCGACCGCTCAGCAGATTGATCAGGCGATCGCCACCATCTTTCGGCAGGCAGCCCTTTACCGGTTTGAGCAGGCGATCCACGCCGAGCGCAAAAATGGCGAGCTTTCCACCGCGCGGTACGGAGAGATCTGGCAGGAAAAGCTGGGCGAGATGTTCGGTGGTTCGGTGACACTGGAACCGGGACATGCGCTGTGGTGGAGCTACGTTCGGCATTTTGTTGCCACCCCGTTCTATGTTTACGCCTACACGTTCGGTGAAATGCTCGCCTATGCACTGTTCACTCAGTATCAGGCGCAGGGTGCCGCCACGTTTGCTCCGAATTATCTGTCCCTGCTGCGAAGCGGTGGCTCCCAATCGCCGCAGGAACTGGTGCATCCCCTTGGCGTGGATCTGGCGGATGCCCATTTCTGGCAGGGCGCTCTCGCAGCCTTTGAGGCGCAGGTGACCCGCTTTGAATCGTTGGCAGCGGAAGCCGCTAAGAATACCGGTTCTTAACAAAATTCCCGGCTTGGGGCGTCAGCGGCATACCAATTGCCGCTACACTACACTGCACGAGAAAACAAAACTTGACCCGGAACCTGGCGGATTTTTTGCCAGGCTTCCGGGTCCTTTTTGTCCTCACCCGCTAGGCGAGATGATGGGCCGCCGAACGAAGCACCCGCTCCGCTTTCCGAGCCGCGCGCCCCGCAAGTGTCGGCAGGGTGCGTGGCGGTGAGTCTCCCCTTCGCAGCGTAAAGAACGCGACCTCGGGATAGGACCCCAGGCGCAGCGGCAGCATACTCATCCCGACTCCCCGGCTGATGTAAAGGCGCGCCCTGTCGAATAGCCCCCAACCCGCCACGAGTGGAAACCCCTGCATGCCGGGAGGGAGGCGCGGCGGTAGACCCGGAATGCGGATCTGCCCACCATGGGTGTGACCGGCAAGCGCGAGCAAGGGCCTGTTCGTGCAGGTCCAAACCCCAACCGGGTTGTGGGTCAGGAAGAGGGTGGCAGCGCCCGGTGGGATTGCCGCGAGCGCGCGGGGCGTATCCGGATAACCTTGGCTCGTGTCCTCGATTCCGGCGATCCAGAAACCCGGAGCCAATAGGTGGCTTTCGTTTCGCAGCAGTCTTATCTCCCCTGAATCCGTGAGCGTCTTCGCCACCTGGTCCACACTGCCATAGTAGTCATGGTTTCCCAGACATCCCCAGATACCGAGTCGTGCCCGCAGCGGCTGGAACATCTCGCGCAGCGGGACGGCATCGGAAGGGTCACCATCCACGAAATCACCAGTGAGGACGATCAGATCGGGCTTCAAGGCGACCACTGCAGCTACCGCCTGATGAATGGTCGCGTCGGGGGTGTGCGGTCCCCGGTGAAGATCCGTAAGCTGCGCCACAGTCACCCCCTCCATCGCAGCGGGAAGATCCGGCAAAAAAACCTCGTGCCGGGTGACATCAAGGGCGTTTGGCTCGATATAGCGAGCCTCGACAGCCACCGCTGCACCCGCGCCGAGAAGCGTACCACAGAGTCGAAGAAAAAGGCGGCGGGTGGCCTTGCGGCGCTGAATCTTGTTGGGGCACAGGGACGACATTCGGCGATTCCTTTACGCTTTGCTGCACGAAGTACTTACAGACTACCGCATTAGTCCAAATATTGTCAATGCCACGCCCGAGCGGTTTTCTACCACTTGTATCGGGGTACGCTTCAACGTCGCGTTATGATCCCATCCCAATCCGCAACCGGTATCGCACCCACGGCTCCCCTCAGAGCGAAAGGCATCCGCTCAAGGCGCTCCTGGGAGTCCCTCGGCGTGTCTGCTCGCGCGGCGGTCGTCGCAGGCTCGGTATTGCTGTTGATCGGTGTGACTTTCTCGCTCTATCTTGCCACACTGACGCATTTTCATTCCTTCGACTCCGTTGCATACGCCCTTAACATTCGCCGATTCGAGGAGACCGGCAGAGCTGGCTGGCTGTTTCATCCACACCATCTGCTTTTCAACTGCCTGGGATGGATTAGCCACGAGACACTGGTATGCCTGGTTGATTCAGAGGCCACGACCCTGACCGCACTCCAGGTCTTCACCTGCGGTTTTGGAGCGCTCGGCGTCGGTCTGTTCGCGGTCTGGATCCACGAAGAGACCCGCTCTCGTTATGTTTCTGCTCTTGCGGCAGCGGCGCTTGGAGGAAGCTGGGGATGGTGGTTTGCCAGCACGGATGGTCGAGCCAACGTCGCGGCGACGGCACTCCTGCCGCTCGTTTTATGGGCTTTGAGTCGTGCCGCTCGCGCGTCGCCCTCCTCCGGCTCCCTTCCCAAGCGGTACGCAGGGCTGGCAGGGCTGGCACTGGGCGCCGTCTGTCTGCTGCACGAGAGTCACGTGTTGTTTCTCCCGGTGGCGTTGGGAGCCGCCTTCCTGCCCGCAGCGCCGTTGAAGGCGCGCCTTCGCCGTGCCATCGCCCTGCTCGCCGCATTCACGGCGACGGTCGCGATTCCCTATGTGCTGGTTCTGATCCTTGTGAAGCGGCTGGGGACCCTCTCGGAAATGCAGGCGTGGCTTCTTTCCTACGCGCGCCAGGACACCTGGTGGAGTTTTGCCCTTGAAGAGAACCTTTTTAAGGATGCCCGGGCGGAATGGAAGTTTTTGACCGGTCAGGATCTCAGCGCTCCGGGGGGCAGCCTTATCTGGGGAGGTCCAGCTTCCTCGGTGTCCTTGCTGCTTTGGACGGTTCTGACGGCTACGGGCATCTACGGGTGGTTCCGGGGCCGCATCCCGCGATCGGGTCCTACGATCCAACCGCCGAGCTTTGGAGGTGCTGTCGCTCTGAGCGGGTTGATCCTGTATGCGGCTTTTTTCACTATCTGGGACCCTGGTTATTATGTTTTCTGGTGCGTCCAGAGCCTCTTCTTTATTGCGCTGCTCGCATTCGGATGGCAGAGCGCCGCGCGCACCAAAAGTGTCCGGGCAGCATTATTCTTGATCGTTTTGACACTGGGCGTGATCAACTATTCTGCCGCGATCCAGCCGCGACAGGAAACCACGCGGAACCCCCATCTTGGTCTTGCCCAGGCAGTCCGCCCGATCGCGGATCGCGGCGGGATCCTCCTGGCAACCGGCACGGGAAAGGCAGCGGAAGCGGAGGTGTATGTTCCGTACTTCGCCCGTATGCAGGTTCTCGTGCTTCATCAGGCATTCGCGGAGGCGAACGGAGACCCGGATCAGGCATTCGCTTCCCTGCAACAGACGGTTGGAAAGGTCCTGGGTCGTGGGAACTGCGTTTTTCTGTTGTCCGAGGTGGTCACTCCAGGGGAGGGACAGCGCGCACTGGCCCGGCGCTACGGAGTCTCCCCCGGTCAGATCGAGGCGTTTTTGAGCCGGTATCAGCGTCACCGAGTCGGCGCTTACCAGGACTTGATCCTCTACCGACTTTCCCCACGGCGGCAGCAGCACTAGCCAGCAGGAGTTCCACTGGGGGTTCCGCTGGGGATTCCGCAGACAGCGCAGAAGCCGTCCCCGGACTCCAGCGGGGTTCGGCACTGCAGGCAGAGGACCGGCCCGCCTGCATCGGTGCCGCAGGCCGGGCAGAACCGAACCGACCTTCCCGTGCGCCAGAGTGCGCCGCAATGACCACAGGAGCGGCCAAGCCTCCCGCCAGCAAAAGTCAACGCTGCGCCGATCGCCAGGGTCGCCCCGCCGACCACCGTCCATAGCGGTCCTGGACCCAGGTAGTCTCTTGACCGACCGATGCCTGCCCCGAACGGCTCGATAGGCGGCAGTGCCACCTGGGCCAGACGCGCGTTCACCGGTGCGATCGCGTTTTCGAAAGCAAGGAGACGCTTCAGGAAACCCGGTCCGGTCTCCTGCTGTGCTCGCTGCCCCACGATCAGTGCCACCATTCCCAAAACGGACACGAGAAGCGGTGCGCGCCGTCGGAGGAGACTGGCAGACAGCGTGAGCAGGCCGATCGTCGCGGTTGCCGCCCCCCACCCGGTCACGCCTGGCACCCCCACTGCGATGCCAAACAGGGAGAACCGCATCCAGGGCAGAACACCCCCTACGACCAGCGCGAACGCCCCTCCGAAGGTGAGGAACGTACCCACCCATTGCATCCCCGCGAAGCTGGCACGCTGCTTAGTCGCCGGGCTGGGCGGATTTGTCCTTTTCTGCGAGATCGGTGAAATGGAACTCTTCCCAGTAAACATAGCCCTCCTCGACCAGCCGTTTCAGGCGCTTTTCGTTCGGTGAAAGGCGGCTTTTGTTGGCCTTGAACTCGACAAAGACGATCCGATCCTCCTCGAACTGGACACCGTCAATCGGGCTGCCTAGAAACCGAAAACCCTGCGGATCGTAGGGGTAGGAATCCATCAGCGGAAACCACTGTTCCGTGATCCGGCCATACGTACTGGAGAGTGATCGGTTCTGGAATTCCGTGTCGCTGAGGAGGATGGAAAGCCTGCGGAGGCGCCGAAGCAGAAGCGCGAGAATCACGGCGAGCAGCAGGCACAACACGCCCAGCACCAGCACGATCTGCGTCAGGGTTTCCGGCGTGAGCGAAGTCATCCGGGCGTTTCACCGAGGGCGACGGCCAGAAAGCCGCCTGCTTCCCGCAGGCGGGAGCGGCCTGCCTCCGGTTCAAGGCCAAGCCGTGCCAAAACGATGGCAAGTTTGACGGATCCATCGGCTCTTCGGAGAACTTCACTGGCGGCCTCGTCGCTGTCGGCCCCGCCAATCTCGCGGATCAGACGGAGGGAGCGGCGCACGAGCTTGACATTAGTCGCCTGGACATCCACCATTCGGTTGCCATAGGTCTTCCCGATACGCACCATCGCCCCGGTTGAGAGCATGTTTAGAATCAGCTTCTGCGCGGTTCCCGCCTTCAGGCGCGTCGAACCCTGGATCGCCTCCGGACCGCTCACCGCTTCGATCGCGATGTCCACGTCGCCGGAGAGCGGCGCATCTGCCGAGTTGGCAACGCTGATCGTTACCGACGCCCCCCTCTCCTTTGCCCTCCGAACGGCGGATCGGACATAGGGAGCGCCGCCAGATGCGGAGACACCGACAATGGCGTCCCCGGGTCCCACCCGCGCCGCATCCATCGCGGCTGCGCCAGCATCCCCATCATCCTCCGCCCCCTCGACGGCTCGAAGCAGCGCCTGCTCCCCGCCCGCGATAATCCCAAAAACCTGCTCCGGGGGGACCCCGAAGGTGGGCAGGCACTCCGCGGCATCCAGGCAGCCAAGCCGACCGGATGTCCCGGCCCCCACGTAAATCAGCCGTCCACCGCCCCGAAGAGAGTCCGCGACCGCATCCACCGCACGGGCGATCTGCGGCAGCACCCCGCGAACGACGGTGGCGACTGTCGCATCTTCGTCGTTGATTCGGGCGAGCATTGCTTCGGTAGCCAGCTGGTCCAAACCTTCCGTACGCGGGTTGGCTAGCTCCGTGGTCGGCAGAGCCGGTGTGGTGGTTGGGTCGGACATGCGAGTAGGGGCCGTTCGTTTCCTGTGATAAAATAAGGGCATCTCTTCAGATACTTGAGCGAGGTACTATCAAGACATGCCCACCTACGGCTACCGGTGCACGGCCTGCAGCCATGAGTTCGAACGATTTCAGAAGATCAGCGATCCCGCCGTCGCGGAGTGCGAAACCTGCGGCGCCGCCGTCAAGAAGATCATCTACCCGGTCGGGATTCAGTTTAAGGGGTCCGGCTTCTACATCAACGATTACGCAGCAAAGCCTGCTGCCTCCGAGGGTTCCAGTGCCCCCGCCGCCCCCGAAAGTGCCCCCGCCCCCGAGGCGAAGCCTGCTGCGACACCAGCCCCCGCCGCAGCCACCCCCACGACCGCTTCCACAACATCGTAACATCGTCCGTTTGTAAACAAAAACCGCGTCCCGAATATTGGGACGCGGTTTTTTGACTTCACAGCGCCGCTTCATTTACTGGTGATCTGAAGGCGACCGGTCACGGGATCGTACTGAACATTGACATCGAGCGCTTTGCCGACAAAGGAAAGGGGCACGATGGTGCGTCCCTGCTCCAGGAAAGCGGCCCGGTCCAATTTGAAGGACTCGCCGTTGACGGTCGCCTGGTTCTGTCCGACCCGGATAACGACCTCGCGATCGCTATTCACGGCGCGGACTACCTTCGTGGAGCCGACCCATTGCACCTGACCGCCCGTGTGCTCAAAGATCTGCCGGAACGGGGCAAGCGGAAGGCCCGACTCGACGCGCGGCGCGACATCGAAGGCGATCTGATCTCCGTCGAACGCGACCTGCATCGTCTTGAGAGCGAACAGCGGAGCGATCGGTCGCATGGCGGCGCGCGGGCCTCCCGCACTCTTCCGAACCGAGGAGGATGCCACGGGGCTGACCCTCGTGCCCAGGACGCGAGCGCGCGGGGCGAGGACCAGCGGCTCCGCTCTCGGACTTGATTTTGTGATGGCAGCGACCGGTCTCGAGACCGAGGAGCGGATCATGGAGGGAGCAGCAGCTGTGGCTCGTCGCTCCGGGATCGAAGGGGTTGCCAGGCGGGCATTCATCACCCTCGAGACGGTTGAAACCGCGCCGGAGGTCTCCGCGATCTGTGCGGGTGCGATCTCAGGAAGCGAAAGCGGTGTTGAAGGTTTCGCAACAGCATCCACGGACGCCGTCGGTGTTGGCGCGGTATCCGTTCCAAAGTCCAGCGGCGAGACGGTCCGAACGGTCTGGCTTGCGGCAGACAGGATGCCATCTTCGGCGGTGGCGGCCTTTAGCGCATCCTTCGCCGTGACAGCAGCGGAGGGCGCGCCGGGGAGGGTCTGCAGGGCTTCTGTCTTCGGCGCGTTCAGAGCGAGCGGCGCGACCACGTCTGAAGCGCTTCCCATGTTCGGCAGCGCCTTCGAAGTCTTCCGCAGGTCGGGGATTTCTTTGATCCGGACCGTGTTACCCCCCGGATTGTCCACAAACACTTTCAGCTTTGTGGTCGTGGAGGCGTCCGCGGCATCAAGGTAGCCGGTCGCTTCGATGGTGTGGAATCCGTTCGAAACCTGGGTGCTATCCCAGGTCAGCGAGTACGGCGGGTAGTTCTTGAGCGTCTTGAACTTCTTATCCACATAGAATGTGACATAGGGGTTCTGACCACTTTGCGGCTTCGCATCAATCGAGATCTCTACGGTGCCGGAAACCCGCCTGCCGTTGCCGGGCGATAGGAAACGCATCGCTGGACCGCTGAATGCCCCGGATGAGACACCCTCGTTGTTGCCCGCCTCGATGGAAAGCTGTACCTGGGAAGCGTGACCGTTCGCGCTGAAGACTTTCACCGTAATGGCATGGGTCCCGGCAGAGAGCGTAGAGGCATCTACATCGAACTTCAGGACATTCTTGATCTGCGGCACCGCGAGATCCTGACGCACCCAGCGGGCGCCGTCCACCCAGAGTTCCGCGGTGACCACGGGGAACGCCTTGCTTTTCGCCTGGAACGATACATCGAGCGAGAAGGCGTTCGAGCCGACCGAATCTCCCGCTCGGGGCGAAAGAACCCGAAGCTCAGCGGCGCTTGAGGGCGCCTGCGCGGCGGCGGGCGCGATCGTCGCCGCAAGGGCGGCAGCGGAGAATAGTGACGCGGCAGGCAGCGCGACAGATGCAGCCGTCCTTGGAAGCCGTCGATGCAGAGCCATCGGTTTCATGTCCCCCTACGTGGAAATCGCCGCGGAACGTCAGGCTGGACGGACTACGGACAATGATAGTATCTTTCAAATTCAAGCGCGATATTGGAGTCGCGAGCAGGCAGGGCGCATCCTTGCCGACTCAAGATAACACAGGGGAAAAAATCCTGTCAAGCCCTTCCCGAATAAAGGCGGGAAATAACGGGTAAAACACGGGAATGGATCGGCTCTGGGCACCCTGGCGAATGCAGTATATTTCGGGCGATGACAAGAAGGAAGAAGGCAGCAGCGAGCGTGCCGGGACCGGCTGTATCTTTTGCGACAAACCACTGGAATCGCGGGACCGTGAGAACCTGATCGTGGAGCGAGGCCCTACCTGCTTTGTGATCCTGAACGCATTTCCCTATAACAACGGACACCTTATGGTCGTGCCCTACCGTCATCTGGATCATCCCCGGCTGCTGTCACCGGAGGAGCAGGCCGAACTGATGGCGACCGCCACGCGAATGACCGGGTCGCTTTCCGAGCTATCGCGCCCCGATGGGTACAATATCGGCATGAATGTGGGGAGTGCGGCCGGGGCGGGGATCGCCTCGCATCTCCACCTGCACGTTGTGCCGCGCTGGAATGGCGATACCAATTTCATGCCGGTGCTAGCGGATACTAAAGTGATGCCGCAGACGCTCAGCCAGGTGTGGGAGCGGCTGGCTGCGCAGTTGTCAGCAGAATCCGTCGAGATCAACGAAGGGCAAGGATAACGGAACGGAATGCGGGAAGCGTCGGAAGAGTCATCAGAGGCGGCGGCGCAAAAAGTGCCTTCGGTCAAAGAGGTTCGTGTGGGGGAACTTGCCGAAAAAGCCTCGGTATGCGTCGCCTGCGATCTCTGTGAGAGCCGTACCAACGTGGTATTCGGTGAGGGAAATGCCAACTCCCCGCTGGTCATCGTCGGCGAAGGCCCCGGGGAAAACGAGGACAAAACCGGTCGTCCCTTCGTGGGGCGGGCGGGCAAACTGCTCGATGAGTGCTTGCGTGAGTGCGGGATGCTCCGGCGTCATGTGTACATCACCAACGTCGTCCGCTGTCGCCCGACCGAGACCGACGAGACAGGCCGGGTCAAGAATCGCCCCCCGCGCGCCGATGAGGCCAGTACCTGCATCAATCTGTGGCTGGAGCCGACCCTTACCGTGATCGAGCCGCTGGTGATCTTGTGTCTGGGGTCCCCCGCCGCAAACGCCATCATCAAGAAGGGGTTCAAGATGATGCAGGAGCGGGGTAGATTCTTCGACTCCAAGTACGCACGTTATGCGATCGCGGGTCTGCATCCCGCTTACATCCTCCGACAGCAGGGCGAGGCCTACGACGAAGCAAGGGCCTCGCTGGTGAAGGATATCGAGGCGGCGCGCTTGAAGGTAGTAGAGGCGAAGAAAGAACCGCCCAAAACGTTATTCTAGAACCACCTCCGTAGCCACAGAAAAGGGTACCCCTTGCGACGCGTCTTCACTGTTTCAGCTATCCATCGTTCCTTCTATACGCCTGCCGCGGGGTTCCTCGCCGTTCTGCTTAGTCTGGGCGGCTGCTCCAGTGGCTCCCTGGTCGCGGAGGGCAACGGTACGCCGACACCGCCCCCGGCAGCCATTACCGCCCCCACCTACACCTACGATGTCGTGAAATCCTACCCCCATGACCGTTCCGCGTTTACCCAGGGCCTTGTCTACACGAACGGTCATCTTCTGGAGAGTACGGGTCTGAACGGTCGCTCCAGCCTGCGTGAGGTGGATCTCGCCACCGGCACGGTGCTGAAAAAAGTGGATGTTTCCAGCGAGTATTTCGCCGAAGGGCTGACCGAATTTCAGGACAAGCTATACCAGCTTACCTGGCAGTCAAACCGAGGGTTCATCTATGACCGTGCCACCTTCCAAAAAACCGGCGATTTTTCCTACACGGGGGAGGGCTGGGGACTCGCCGATGACGACCGGTCATTGATCCTGAGCGATGGCACCAGCCAGATTCGTTTTCTTGACCCGGTCAGCCTGAAAGTCCAGCGCACGATCCGCGTCACCTTTGCCGACAGCCTTCCGCTCGACCGGCTCAATGAGCTGGAATACATTGATGGCGAGATCTATGCCAATGTCTGGAAGACAGACAGCATCGCTCGTATCAATCCCCAGACCGGCAGGGTGACCTCGTGGATAGACCTGACGGGTCTGCTTCCCGTCAGTGAACAGACCAGCGAGACCGATATCCTTAACGGCATCGCCTACGATCCGGCAGGGAAGCGTCTTTTTGTCACGGGTAAGCTCTGGCCTAAAGTCTACGAGATCAAGCTGAAACTGCGTCCCTAGCGGTCCGCGAGAAAGACCGACATGTTCTCCCCCTACCGTCTCGCTGCCGTTGACCTTGACGGCACTCTGCTCGGACCGGATAAGTCCATCAGCGCCGCGAACGCGGCGGCGGTGCGGCGCCTCCGGGAGGCAGGAGTACAGGTTATGCTCGCCTCCGGGCGACGGCATGAAAACATGCTGCGATATCATCGGCAGCTCGGTCTAAGCGGATGCATGGTGTCCTGTAACGGCGCTCTGGTGCAGGATGCAGAGACAAACGAGGTGCTGCACCAGCGGCTCCTTCCAGCCCAGAGCGCGGCCCGGATCCTCGAGGACGGCCACGCGCGCGGTATGACGCAAAACTATTACCATACCGATGGCGCGGTGTATGTCCGCGAGAAGACTCCCTGGACAAGCGTCTACGAGGGCCGCACCGGCGGCGGGGTCAGCCTGGCCGGTGACCTTCAGCGGTTCGGCGGGCAGGCCGCCTTGAAGATCCTCTGGATCGCGGAGCCAGAGGAGATCACGCGCCTGCAGGAGGAGATGCGGGCGCGGTATCCCGATCTTTACCTCACGATCACGGACCCGGAATATCTGGAGTTTATGGCGGCGGGAGTCAGCAAGGCCACTGGGCTTGCAGTCGTGGCTGAGCGCATCGGGGTCTCCCAGCAGGAGACGCTGGCCTTTGGAGACGGAGACAATGACCTGCCGATGCTGCGATGGGCGGGATGCGGCATTGCCATGACCGACGCGAAACCGCATGTCCGGGCAGCGGCGGATCGAAGTGCGCCGCCGGGGGACCCGGAAACCAGTTTCGCGCGGGCGGTGGCGGCACTGTCTGATGGAACGCAGCGCCTCAGTTCGCGGACAGATAGTCCTCGTATCGGTCCGCTTTGACCGGATGCCATTCGGTCTCGCCCGGTTCAGATTCCGGCGAAGTTTCCGCGGCGCGGCGCAGACGGGTCACTTCCCGCATCAAGATCTCTTTTTCTTCGGAAAGACGCGCGGCGGTATCCGTGTCCTCCAGCAGCAGCTGTTTCTCGTCATTTTCCAGCGGCAGAACGCAGGCGGCGGTGAACGAGAGCGGTTCCGGCTCGTCCGGAAGCTCGAACTCCCCGATATTCTGCCCCATCAATGCCAGGGACCGCGCCAGGAAATCTTTGAGCAGTCGCTGCACCTCGCCGGCAAGCGGGACAACCGCGGACTCGTCGGCGGACAGGTCGGCGAGCAGTTCGATCAGCCCGGTTCGATACGGCAGGCTCTCATGGGTATCGAGGATTCGAAACCGATTCTCGCCGATGATCTCGATGTTCATTTTGCCGTCTGGCAGTCGCTCCACTCGAAGGATTCGGGCGGTGCAGCCGATGTCATGTGTCTCGATCCGCCCGGTGTCAGGCGCGGCGCCCGTCGCCAGAACAATGCCAAACGGCAGCGATTCCCGGACACAGTGATTGACCATCTCTTTGTAGCGCTCCTCAAAGATGTGGAGCGGCAGGATCATTTGAGGGAACAAAACCAGGTCGAGCGGGAAGAGCGGCAGCTCCGTCAGTGGAGTGCTGGGGACAAGCGCGGCCTCGGGGTCATTTTCCGGGTCTGGGTTCACAGGGTTGTCCACAATTGTTGCCTGTTCGCTCTTCTGCGTTTCGCAGGTTCATTCGTCAATGCTCGCGAAGCCTTTGGAGACTGCCATGCGTAAAAACTCCTCACAGGTCGCGGGGGCGGGAGCCGTGTCCTTCGCTGCCGCGTTGTAGCGGCGGGTGGCCTCGCGGGCAAAATCCAGCGGTGACATCCGCTTGATGAATCCGCCGACCAGAAAGCCCATCTCCTTGGCGACCCGGTCCCGGATGTTCGCGACGACCGTTTCGGCAGTGTCGCCGCTGGTCGTCTCGTCAATTTTCGTCTCACCAAGGGTGAGGTGGATCTGAACATTCACTAGTTCCAGTATATCCACCCGCGCGGCATGGTGTCAATTCGACCGAAAGAAAATGCCTTGACGCTGGTCCGAAGATTGGGCTACCCTGAGGGACAACTCAGCCGGGTTCAAGGAGCAAGCGAAGCGATGTCTCAGGAGCGGTTTCTGGCGCTGGATTTGGGAGCGGAGAGCGGGCGGGGTGTCGTGGGAACGCTGTCCGAGGCAAACCATTTGACACTGGGGGAGGTGCACCGCTTCCCCAATGGCCCGATTCGCATGGGTGACTCACTTCACTGGGACCTGCCGCGCCTGGTCGCGGAGTGCCGGATAGCGATCGGGAAGGCAAGCGAGGGCGGCAGGCTCCGTGCGCTGGGCGTGGATACCTGGGGCGTGGACTTCGGGCTTCTGGGACCGGGCGGCGAGCTAGTGGGACTGCCGTTCCATTACCGGGATCCGCGGACCCAGGGGCAGATCGAGAAAGTATTTGCGCGCGTCCCACAGGAGGAGGTATTTGCCAGCACCGGAATCCAGACCATGCCAATCAACACCCTGTTCCAGCTTGCGGCGCTTCGAGAACGCTCCCCAAGAGTGCTAGAGGCGGCCCGGACACTGCTTTTCATGCCCGATCTGCTGCACTATTATTTGACGGGCCGAGCCGAGAGCGAGTATACGATCGCCTCGACGTCTCAGATGCTGAATGCGACGACCCGCACCTGGGCCACAGATCTTCTCAAATCCCTGGATCTGCCTGCCGATATTCTTCCAGCCGTCCTGCCAGCGGGCGCGGGATATGGCACCCTGACCCCCACTGAGGCGGACCTGACAGGAGCGGGAGCAGTTCCGGTGATCGCGCCCGGAGGGCACGATACGGCCTGCGCGGTGGCGGCGGTGCCCGCGGAAGGAAGCGGCTGGGCCTACCTGTCCTCGGGTACCTGGTCACTGCTTGGGGTCGAGGTGCCGCGTCCGATTCTGACTCCCGAAGCGGCGGCGGCGAATGTCACGAATGAGGGCGGGGTGGGCGGAACGATCCGGCTTCTCAAAAATATCGCGGGGCTGTGGCTGGTCCAGGAGTGTCGGCGTGCCTATGCGCGCCTGGGTTCCGAGCGCACCTACGAGCAGCTGACGCGCCTTGCCGCCGAGGCCCCCGCCCTTTCCCACATCGTGGACCCCGATCACCCATCTCTGATGGCCCCGTCGGATATGCCCAGAGCCATCCGTGAACTTTGCCTGCAGAACGGTCAGCTGCCACCGGAGGGGGTCGGTGCGACCATTCGCTGCTGCCTGGATTCACTGGGGTTGAAATATCGCGCGGTGCTGGAGACGCTGGAGCGGCTGACGGGGCAGGCCATCCATACACTGCACATTGTTGGCGGGGGGACGCAGAACCGGCTGCTGAACCAGATCGCCGCCGATGCCACGGGACGTCACGTCCTCGCCGGCCCCATCGAGGCCACCGCCACCGGTAGCGTTTTGCTCCAGGCGATGGCCCAGGGCCGCATCGGGTCGCTTGGGGAGCTTCGGGCCATAGTCCGGGCCTCGTTCCCCGTAGAGGCTTACACCCCGGACCCGCTGGCACGGGCGCAGTGGGACGATGCCTACCAGGCAGCGATCGCCTCGGGCAGGCTGAGCGGGGCTTAGAGCCGCAGGTCTTAGAACTTCGGCCCCGCGGCTTCAGGGTGCGGCTTTCGGCTTCTTGGAGAGCCGTTCGTTTCCCGCGATGGCGGCCCCGCTGCGCGGATCGTCGGCAATCGCCTTCTGGTAGTTTGCCAGGGCAGCGGCCGGGTTTCCCCCCTGCTCGGCGAGGAGGCCCAGACTTGCATAGGCTTTTGCACGCAGGCGGCTCGAGGGCAGGTCGCGGATCGCCCCCTCGAACAGCGGTTTCGCCTTCGCGGGCTGCTTCTCAAGAGCCGCGAAGGCACCAAGCGCGATCTTCGCCGCACCCTGTTTCGAGTTTAGCGAGACGCTTTTCTGGAACGCCGCCTTCGCCGCTTTGTCTTTTTGCTGCTGAAAGAGGCAGTTCCCCATTTGAAGATAGGCCGTGCTCCGCGTGTCCGGAGAGACATTCTTCAGAGCAGTCAGTTTTGTGAATGATGACAGCGCACGGTCCAGAGTGCCCAGTCCCATGTAAGCCTGCCCCCCAAACAGCAGCGGCTCCGGGCGCGTGGGCGAGAGCGCGGCAGCTTTCTCGAACGCTTCGACAGCGGGCGAGTAGGCCGCCGACTTGTAGTAGGCGTATCCCAGGTTCAGCGCGGCGGAAGCGGATTTCGGGTCGGTGGCGGCGGCGGTCTCGGCACCGTCAATGCCGGGGATGTCGCTTGGTGGCGGGTAATCCAGCGCGATGCTCGGAAAGGCATTGGTGCTATCACCGGCTGCCGCCGGCACGGAGGCGGCGGGGCTTGGCGCGTCCTCGACGTTGGACCCCATCTCGATTTCGCGCGGCGATTTGCGCGGGCCGCATCCCACAGCGATCAGAATCCCCATGCCGAAAGCGAGGCTGCAATACATTCCACGACGTGCCATGGGGTTATCGTACCGTATTTTGCCAGGCAGGGATTGGGGATTTGACGCCCCGTCGGGGGGCAGATATAATCGGCGTTGGGCGAACATCGCCGACGGGGCGCCGAGCCGCCCGGTGGTGCGCGATATTTTCCGACCCCTCCCCCGGAAAAGGCAGCGACGACCATGGAAACCACCTCTTTTACCCCCCCCCTCCCCGCAGATACCGACCGATCCCTGCAGCCCAAACGCCCCGTGAAGTATATTTTCGTGACTGGAGGCGTTGTCTCGTCTATCGGGAAGGGGATCACCTCGGCGGCCCTGGGGCGTCTTCTTCGCAACCGCGGCTTCAAAGTGGCGATGCAAAAGCTGGACCCCTACATTAATGTGGATGCGGGCACGATGAACCCGTATCAGCACGGCGAATGCTTTGTCACCGATGATGGCGCGGAGACGGACCTGGATCTGGGACACTACGAGCGTTTCGTGGACCACAACCTTTCCCGTGATGCCAGCGTCACGGCTGGCCTTGTTTACGGCGGCGTGATCGCCAAAGAGCGGCGCGGCGATTATCTGGGCGGAACGGTCCAGGTCATCCCTCATGTGACCAACGAGATCAAGGAGCGTGTCGTCAATTACGGCAGATCCACGGGAGCGGATGTGGTGCTTGCCGAGGTCGGTGGAACCGTCGGTGACATCGAGGGACTGCCGTTTCTGGAGGCGATCCGCCAGATGAAACGCGATGCCGGTCCGGGAAACGTGCTGTTCGTCCATGTGACGCTGATCCCCTATGTCGGGCCGTGGGGCGAGGTGAAGACCAAGCCGACTCAGCACTCCGTCATGCGGCTTCGCGAGGTCGGAATCGCCCCGGACGTTCTGGTCTGCCGAACGAAGCTCCCGCTCGACCAGGAGCAGCGTGATAAGCTCGCTCTGTTCTGCGATGTTGACGAGGAGGCCGTGATCGAGGCGATTGATACCGAGACCATCTACTCGATCCCCGTCACCTTCGAGGAAGAGGGGTTCGCGGATCTGGTGGTACGCCGACTGGGCCTTCCGAAAAGTGAGCCGAACCTGGATGAATGGAAGCAGATCGTCGAGCGTATCCTGCGGCCCAAAGATCGGGTCTCCGTGGGAATCGTTGGCAAGTATATTGCAAACGGGGACGCCTATATCTCGATTGGTGAATCCCTGAAACATGCGGGAATTCAGCATGACACCCGCGTTGAGATCCACTGGATGGACTCCGAGGAGGTCGAGAACGGGGACGTGAACGCCCTGCTCGCCCCCCATGATGCCATCGTGGTCTGCCCCGGCTTCGGGGCGCGCGGTATCGAGGGAAAGATTTCCGCCGTCCGCTATGCCCGTGAAAACAAGGTTCCCTACCTTGGAATCTGTTACGGGATGCAGATGGCGGTGGTGGAGTATGCCCGGCACGTCTGCGGTTTGAAGGACGCACACACCACCGAAGTGAACCCGGAAACGCCGCATCCCGTGATCGCCCTGATGCCCGGTCAGTATGGGGTGACGGATAAAGGCGCGACCATGCGCCTCGGACTCTGGCCCTGCCGGTTGGCCGAAACCTCACTGGCCGCCAGGATCTACGGCATCCCGGTCGTGGAGGAGCGTCACCGCCACCGGTACGAGGTCAGCAATGCCTACCGCGATCTGCTCACGGAAAACGGCTTAGTCTTCTCCGGCCTCTCACCCGATGCCCGCTTGGCGGAGATCGTGGAGCTTCCCGCTTCTGTCCACCCGTACTTCATCGCAACCCAGTTTCACCCGGAGTTTCGGTCACGACCGAACCGGGCGCACCCGCTCTTTGCCGGACTGATCGAGGCGGCGCTTCACGCCCGCATCAAATAATCTTCGATAGCACGAAAAGCCCCCGCGAAACGCGATGCGTTCCGCGGGGGCTTCCTTGATCGGGTTCGTCGCCTATTTTTTGGGCGGAGGACTCGCTGCCGGGGACGCTTGCTGTTGTGCCGCCCGAAGCTGTTCCTGCTGAATTTGCTTGATCTTTTTCACCTGATCCGGCGTGAACACGGCGTCCACTTCTTTGTTGCCCTGAATCTGCAGGTTCTGCAGCTGCTTCACCAGCGTGCTCTGCCTTACTCTGTATTTCTCCTGGATCTGCTTGGCTTTTTTGAGCTGAACCGGGGTCAGCAACGCTTCATACTCTTTGTTGGCAGCAGCAGGAAGTTGGCGGATCTGCAGATCGAGGGCCTGGGCCTTTTCCTGGTACTTGCGATTGATTGCCTGGATCCTGGCATCCTGCGCATCGCTCACACCGATCTCTTTTTTGTAATCGCGCTGCGGTGCATTCGCAGGAGGCTGGGCAGCCAGCACTGCCTGGGGGACAATCGTGACGGCCCCGCAGAGCAGAACTGCCACCAGAAGACTTCTCCTCACGTTTCAAACCCTTTCCGAACGACGCGGGATACCCTCTAGCGTCTCATACCGCCCTGGGACTGTGCGGCCTGAATCTGCTTGATTTTCGCCTTCTGGGTCGCGGTCAGCACCGTATCCATCTCTTTCTGGCGAGCATCCAGCGTCGGCTTTGCCTCCGCGAACGCCTTCTGATTGAGCGCCTGCATCTTCTGCTGAAGGGCAACCATCTGCTTCTGAAGCGCCTGTGCCTGCGGCGTGTATTTTTTCTGTACCGCGGACAGCTTCGGCAGGTACTTCTTACCGATCGCGTCCAGCTTCGTTTTCTGCTGCGGCGTGATCCCAAGCTCCTTTTCCATCTGTTGCTGCCCCGAAGGGCCGTTTGCGCCCCCCGGCATCTGCTGCCCCTGGACCGCCGCGCCCGTCGTCAAAAGCGCGAGCGTGGCAACGGCGACGAAAAAACTAGAGGTAATCTTCAAGCGTTAATCCTTTTTGCGGACCGTCAAATTCAGATAGTGCAGCGGCGGCACCACTAAAACGTTACCGAGTATATCATCGCTTTTACCCATTTTCCGGACTTGTGAGTTCCTCGGAGGCAGGATTTTGCCGACGAGGACGGAAATCAGAAGCGGGAGAACCTGCTTTTATGAGACTCATCTGGTATGGGCACGCGGCATTTCTTGTGGAGAGTGAGGCACCTGCTATCCGCGTGATTCTGGACCCCTACCGCGCCCCCGATGTCGGCACCTACGGTCCCCTCGACGATTGGGCGGATATTGTGGCGGTCTCGCATCAAAATGAAAAGTACCACTCCCATGTCAGCGGGGTGCGGGGAAGGACCAGCGGCAGTTCCCCCTTTCTGCTGGATGGTCTGGCGCTTCTTGGAGAGAGCCAGCCTCGAATAGTCGAAGGCCTACCGTTCACCGCGGTTCGCGTGTTCGAGAACGACGCGCAGCAGGAACCGATCGCCATGGTGGGTGTCACCGTGGAGGGCATCCGCGTCCTTCATATGGGCGACTGCGGTCACCGGCTGTCTGCCAAGCAGATCGAGGCCTGCGGACCGGTGGACGTTTTGCTGGCACTTGCCGGCGGCCCCCCGACGCTCGCCCTGCCAGACCTGGTCGCTTTCGTCACCGCGCTTTGCCCACGGGTCGTGGTTCCAATGCACTTCGGCAACGAGAAGATCAATCTCAATCTGCGCCCTCTGCCGGATTTTCTCGCTCTCCTGCCCCGTGAGATACCGGTCCGCAGCTTCGATTCGCCGGTCGTGACCGTTTCGCTTGACAGCCTGCCGGCAGAAACGGAAGTCTGGGTCCTGCCGTCCGCACGGTAGCCGTTCGGCGCCCTGGTTTTTGACGCCTCCAGTCCCGCATGCTACAATCGCGCAGAAGCAAGAAAAACGGCGGAGGGGGCATCGCCCGCGCGCCGACGAAGGGATCGAACCAACTTCATGGGTC
The DNA here is from genome assembly GCA_014380815.1 of Armatimonadota bacterium. Taxonomy (GTDB): domain Bacteria; phylum Armatimonadota; class Armatimonadia; order Armatimonadales; family Armatimonadaceae; genus JACMJB01. The sequence goes on along the minus strand of JACMJB010000017.1, from coordinate 15,653 downwards.
TGCTGGATGGTAAAAAGGGCCTCATCTACGGGGTGCGCAACGAATGGTCAATCGCCTGGGGCTGCGCCCAGAGCCTGGCGCGCGAGGGGGCGACCCTGGCCCTGACCTACCTTGGCGAGCGCGAGGAGAAAGACGTTCGCAAGCTTGCCGCGAAGCTCGACGAGGGGGCCGTGCCACTGATCGCACCCTGTGACCTGACGGATGAGGCCCAGGTGACTGCGCTGCATCAGCAGATCAAGGAGCAGTTTGGGGCGCTCGACTTCGTTATTCATTGCGTCGCGTTCGCCAAGGGGCTTTCCGGGCGTTACGTGGATGTCTCCTACGACGACTTCGCGGTCTCGCTGCAGGTTTCGAGCTACACCCTGGTTACCGCCGCCCGGCACGCCGCCCCGCTAATGACCCGCGGTGGCTCCATCGTCACGCTCACCTATATCGGCGGCGAGCGCGTCATTCCCAATTACAATGCCGCGGGCATCTCCAAAGCGGCGCTGGAGTCCTCGGTCCGATATCTGGCAAACGATCTGGGTGTTGATGGGATTCGGGTCAACGCGATCTCCGCCGGTCCGACCAAGACGCTCTCCGGCAAGGGTATCTCCGGGTTCTCGAACATGATGAAGTTTCATGCCGCATCCAGCCCGCTTCGTCATGGCACGACCATAGATCAGGTGGGCGATGTCTGCGCGTTCTTCGTCTCTGATTGGTCGCGCGGAGTCACCGGCGACGTACTGTTCGTGGACAGTGGCTACCATATGCTCGGCATGCCCACCCCCGCTGAGACAATCACCGAATAGAGCAGCAAAAGAACGGCCCCCGGCACCATCGTGCCGGGGGCCGTTTGTGTTCCTCGTGGATTCTGCCAGAGATCAGGACTGGACGCCGTGGATTACGGCGGACTTCGCTACGGGGCTGATGCGCGGGAAGATCTTCTTTGCCGCCGCTTCTTCCTGGGCTTGAATCTGCTTGGCAAGGGCCGCCGTTTCGGTATCACCCGCCTCGGACGCCGCCGCGTACAGCGACTCATACATGGCGACTTCCAGGTTCTCGATGGCGTACGCCTGGATCAGGTTGCGCGTTGCTTTGTCGCCGGAATCCTTGCCGACGTGCAGCAGGTCGGTCGCAGCGGCCCCGATCTTGTTCATCGCGTCTTTCAAGCTGTTGTGGTGACCGCCCAGAGCCTGTAGACGCGCCTCCAGATGCTGCTTCTGAAGCTCCGTCTCCGCCAGGTGCTCCTGAAAAAGCGCGGCATCCACCGGATCTGTCGCTTCAGAGACCATATCTTTCAGGCTCGTGACCCCCGCGGCTTCCAGCGCGATTGCGTCGTCAATATACCGCGCGATGCGATCCTGAAGGTCATTACCAAGTGCCATTGTTTTTTCCTTTGTATGGTGTCAGCTTAAGATTTTTCTGCCCTGCTCTGTTACCCACATGGGCGTGCCGATAAACGGCGCGTACAACTCCTGCATTTGGGGGGAATCCGGGTATGAACCCTGTACCGTTTAGTTTGCGCGGAAGTCCCCCATCCAGATCGGAACGAGAATCCCTATGTCCCCTCAGCCATCATCGGTTCAGTCATCATCAGTCGAAGCAGGTCCGACTAAAGCAGATCATGCGGAGTATGTTCTGATCGGAGGCGGATTGGCGAGCGCCACCGCGGCGAAAGCGATTCGCGAACGAGATCCCGGCGGGCGCATTGTTATCCTGAGCGCAGAATCGAACGTTCCGTACCATCGTCCCCCATTGTCTAAGGAGTTTCTGCGCGGCGATTCCGATTTCACGGAAGCGCAGATCTCGCCCAAAGAAGAGTACACGACACAAAATATCGAACTCCGGCTGGGTGTCCGCGCGACGGGACTCGACCTGCCGACTAAGACGATTACGCTGGACAGCGGCGAAACGCTCTCCTTCGACAAGCTCTGCATTGCCACGGGCGCGAGCGCCAAACCGCTGGATTCGGCTCAAACCCCCGGTGCCGGTGCCCCGAACGTTTTGACGCTGCGGACCCGCGAGGACAGCGAAACACTGCGTGGTCACCTCCAGCCTGGCGCCAGAGCCGTTGTCATCGGGGCCGGTTACATTGGGATGGAGGCCGCCGCGGTCTGTCGCCAAAAAGGGCTTGAGGTCACCATTGTTGACACGAATGAGCACCCCTGGAGCAAGAATACCTCTGCCGCGTTCGGCGGGTTTTTGCGGCGTTATTTCGAGGCACAGGGGGTTCGGTTTCTGCTCAAGGATGGGGTCACCGAGATCGCCCTGGATCGCAGCGGGAAAGCGACGGGCGTGAAAACAAAGAGCGGGGAGACAGTCCCCTGTGATTTTGTGGTCGCCGGGGTCGGCGCGAAGCTGAACCTCGATCTGCCCAAAGCGGCGGGACTTCTGACGGACGATCAAGAAGGGGTTTCCGTAGACGCCTTTCTGGAGACCGCTTCCGCTGATATCTACGCGGCGGGGGACATCGCCCGCTTTCAGGACCCCGTTCTGGAGAAAACATGGCATGTTGAACACTGGCAAAATGCCGAGTGGCATGGGCAGATCGTCGGCGCGAACATGGCGGCGAAATTCCCCTCGGAGCGGGTCGCCTACGATCACCTCCCCTACTTCTTTTCGGACGAATTCGACCTTCATATGACGCTTCGCGGCGACCCCCAGGCCGGAAAATCCTCGTTTGTGATCGGCAGTATGGGGACTGACACCGAGCGGTTTACGGAGGTCTACCTGCGCCCGGACGGAACGATTGCCATGGGCATTGTGCTCTCAAAGGCGGAGGACGAGACCGCGGCCTCCGATCTTTTGGAGCGGCTGATACGCGCGCGGGCGCTGGTCGCTCCGCATCAGAGCGCCCTGCAGGCAGGTCAGATGAAACTCGAAGATTTGCGGTAAACCGGGTACAGAGTACGGGGTACAATAAGGCGATATGTATGGACTGCTTCCACCGGGTACGCTGGAGTTCCTGCTGTTCGCCCTTGTGGTCGGCGCGACCCTCCTGGTGCTGCGCGCGGTCGCGCGGCGACACGCACCGCCCCCCGGTGCGACCCCACCCAGCGACGCGATCCCCTCGCTTTCGACGCAGCAGCGGGTCACCGGTACTCTGCGGCGGGTGATCTTTGACCGGGTGCAGGGCGTCTGGCTCGCGGAGATGGCTCTCGGTCAGCGGCGCATCACGTTCTGCCCGACAGACTATACCGATCAGCGCGCCCGCTACGAGAGCCACCTTGGTAAGTCCGTGGATGTGACGCTGTATGGTCTGGCGACGCTCGCTCCAGGCGGCGCGGAGACGATGCAAGAGCAGATCAAAGACCTGGACAAGGTGGATCTCTCCTCGAACCCGGTCCGACTCGTCAGGGCAGGGCAGTTTCCCAACGATTATGTCGCGATCGCTCGGGTCTTGTCGCACCGCGACGATGCCCTGACAGACGGGACTCCGCTTCGGGTGTATCGCAGCGAGGTCGTTCGCACTGATGAACTGGGTCTCGTCATCGAGCTGGCGGTTCCCCGCGAGGATGCCGTGACCCAGCAGGGACCGGTCTTCGCGGATCAGACCATGGTCCACGGATCGGCCCGCCTTTTCGGCGGTTTCGCCGCCACTGATGGATGACAAGGACAAGCGCATGAGCAACCCTTTCGTGCCGGGTACCCGTCTGTTTCAGATCACCGAAACCCTGCTGGCACGCGACACACCTCCGCTGGTTCCCAAGGGGCGCTGGAGCGCTGAGGCCACAGCAGCAATCGAAGAGGCGGTTTCGGCGGAAGCCGCATCCCCGACCATTCTGGCGGCGCTGCACCTGCTCAATGATGATCTGGAGCGCGCCCATCTGCCCGCGCAGCAGTACGAAGGAGAACAGACGGCGGATTATCTTCACCTGCTGGTCCACCGGCGCGAGGGGGATTGGTCGAACGCAGGATATTGGATGCGGCGGACCGGGGCGCACCCCCTCTATGCGGAACTTCTCACGACGCTCTCCAAAGACGATATGCCAGAGCCGATTCGCGGGTGGGACCACTGGGATGCGGGAGCCTTCATTGGGCTTTGCCAGGAAGCAGATCAGGGACGGACGGACCCGGGAGCCGCAGCAGCGATCTCCGCACTGTCTGTGATGGAGACTGCGGCGGTGCTTGGCTGGTGTGTCAGGAATCCTGCTTCGGCTGTGTCAGGGTAGCGACGAGCAGGGGCGGGCGGCGGCGAGGGGTGCCCGCTCCCCCCCTGCGGTTCGGACTCTGCACGGCAGCGACCGATGCCACCGGAGAGCGTTCCGCGGACGAGAATACCGTGCGAAGCCCCTCAGCGGTCACCGGGCGACTGAACAGGTAGCCTTGCATTGTGTCGCATCCGAGCACCAGGAGGCGATCACGCTGCTCCGCGGTTTCGACCCCTTCCGCGATCACCTGGATTCGAAGGGCATGCGCCATCTCGATCAGCGCCCGAACAATCGCCTCATCGGTCCTATTTTGCCCCAGTCCCGCGACAAAGGCGCGGTCAATCTTGATAGCATCCACGGCGAAGCGCCTCAAATAAGCGAGCGACGAATAGCCGGTCCCGAAATCGTCCACCGACACCCGGATTCCCAGGGAGCGCAGGTGCTGCAGCGTTGCGGGCGTGGCATCGCCGCTGCCGAACAGCGCCGTCTCGGTCAGCTCCAGTTCCAGCGCGGAGCCAGGAATTCCCTCTTGGATCAAGAGCGCTTCCAAAAACTCCGCGAGGCGCGGTTGGGAGAGCTGACGCGCCGAAAGGTTCACCGAGACGCGCAGTCCCGGATGCCCGTTCCTGCGCCAGAAAGAGGCGTCCGCGCACGCACGCCGAAACACCCACTCTCCGAGCGGCACGATCAGGTCGGCCTGTCCCGCGAGCGCGATAAAGTGCGCGGGGGGAACCTGGCCCCGTTGGGGGTGCTTCCACCGCGCCAGTGCTTCCGCCCCCTGTACCGCCCCCGTCACCGCATTGACCAGCGGCTGGTAGAGGAGGGACAGCTCATCCTGCTCGATTGCCTGGCGAAGCTCGCCTTCCTCGATAAGACGCTGGTAGCCATCCGCGTTCATCAGGCGCGAATAAACCTGGTACCCGCCCCGCTCTTTTGCCTGATACATGGCGATGTCAGCGTGCTTCAGCAGGGTCTGCGCGTCTTCTCCGTCCTGCGGAAAGGTGCTGATCCCGATGCTGGCCCCCACGTACAGCTCCTGGTTACACAGAATGATCGGGCGGCGCAGGGTCCGCAAGAGCATCTGACAGACCCCCGCAGCATAGCTGGCATTCGGAACGTTCGTTAAAAGAACGGTGAACTCATCTCCGCCAAGCCGGGCCAGGGTGTCCTCCGGGCACAGGCAGCCGGAGAAGCGGGCGGCTACCTCGCGCAGGAGACTATCTCCCGCAGAATGCCCAAGAGTGTCATTGATCCGTTTGAAGCGATCCAGATCAACGAACAGCACCGCGAGGTTCTTTTTGGCGGGAAACCCGGCTCTGCCGGTCAGCGGGTTGCTGGATCTGGCATCTCCCGTTCCTCCTGTCCGGGCAAGGGCGTCTTCCACCCGCTGGAGGAACAGGGCGCGGTTGGGAAGGCCGGTCAGGCTGTCGTGTCCTGCCTGCCACTGCGCACTCTGTTCGGCGCGGACGCGGGCACTGAGCGCGGTTGTGAGATTCCGAACCTCACGCCGCAGGTCCAGAAGCGACATCACCTGACGTCCCAGGGCCTGCAGCATCGCCACCTGGGCATCGTCCAGCAGGCGCGGTCGGTCGTCAAAGACCGAAAGCGTGCCCAGGGCCTCCCCTGTGGGGGCGACCAGCAGGACCGCCGCGTAAAACGCAGCCTGCGGGTCGTGTCGGACTTGGGGAAACTCGGTGCGAAAATCGTCCTGCTGGGCATCCGGGATCAGGAAAAACGGGGCGCCGGCATCAATGGCGAGCGCGGAGAATGAGCGGTCTCGGGGGATGGTTTCTCCGCGCCACCCCCAGGCGGCTTTCACCCACTCACGGCTCTCGTCCACAAAGCTGATTGCGGCAAAGGGAGTACGGCAGCTTTCTGCCGCAAAACGTGCCAGATCGTCGAACGCAGTTTCCGGGTCGGAATCCAGCACTCCGTATCCGTGAAGCACTGCGATTCGTGCGGTGTCCGTCGGTAAATCAACCGTGTTGACCTCCATTACCGTTTTTCGCTGACCGCCGAGCAGGAGATCGGGGAGTATCTTCCTGCTGGCTCTTGTTCGTTACGCGATATTTTTACACTATGCAAAGGGATCTCAGTGTGCTCTCGGGCGGGACCTGTCGCAGAACCTGCCCCGGATCTTATTACTTTGGTTGTTCCGCAGTGGCCCCTGATTCTTAGATGTTTTCTCACGTCGTATCCCATCGGTTGCCCGTCAGGTCCGTTCGTGATACCATGAGTCCGATTTCGGCCCGCGCCGTATTCAGGGCAATGCCCTCCTCTCGGCACGGGTTTTTTCATGTCCGCCGCTCTTCCCTTTCGACACAAAGCACCCAGAACCATGACTACCGCAACCAGCACCAAGAATAACACCAACTTACGCAACATCGCGATCATCGCCCACGTTGACCACGGCAAGACCACCCTGCTTGACGGCATGCTCCGACAGGGGGGCGTCTACCGTGAGAACCAGGAGATCGCGGTGCGCGTCATGGACCGCATGGACCAGGAGAAAGAGCGCGGAATCACGATCGTCTCCAAGCACACCGCGATCACCCACAACGGTCACAAGATCAACGTCGTGGATACGCCGGGGCACGCGGACTTCGGCGGCGAGGTGGAGCGCGTCATGCTGGTGGTGGACGGCGTCCTTCTACTGGTGGATGCGGTGGATGGACCGATGCCCCAGACCCGCTTTGTGCTGGAGAAAGCCCTGCAGGCCGGGCATAAAGCCGTTGTAGTCGTCAACAAGATTGACCGCCCCGATGCCCGACCCGACTGGGTGATTGACCAGACCTTCGACCTGTTCGCGGCCCTTGGCGCGACCGATGAGCAGCTTGACTTCCCGATTGTTTACGCCATCGCCCTCGAAGGCAAGGCGACCACCGATCTTTCCCAGCCGCCCACCAATCTTCAGCCTCTGTTCGAGACGATCGTCAATCATATCCCCGCGCCGAAGACACTGGGGGGGCCGGATGACCCGGTTCAGGCGCTGATCTCGACGATTGACGGCGATCCCTATCTGGGACGGCTGGGGATCGGCAAGGTTTTCGCGGGTTCGCTGAAGCCGAGCCAGGCAGTCACCATCTTCCGACGCGACGCCACATCATATCAGGCACGGTCGCAGGGCGTCTTTGTCTACGAGGGTCTGAAGCGGGTCCCCGTTGAGGAGGCGCTCCCTGGAGATATTATCGCGGTCACCGGGCTGCCGGAGATCACCATCGGCGAGACGATCGCCACCGGCGATAACCCGCAGCAGTTGCCGGCTCCGAACGTGGACGAACCGACCCTGCAGATGACCTTCGGCGTAAACACCTCGCCGTTCACAGGCCGCGAAGGGCAGTTCTCCACCTCCCGCAAGCTACGGGAGCGCCTGATGAAGGAACTGGAGACGAATGTCTCGCTCAAGGTGCAGGAGACGGATTCGCCGGACTCGTTTGTTGTCTTCGGACGTGGGGAACTCCACCTGGCGGTCCTGATCGAGGCGATGCGCCGCGAGGGTTATGAGCTTCAGGTCTCCATGCCCCAGGTCATCTTCCGAACGGGGGAGAATGGGCAGCGAGAGGAGCCGTATGAGCGCGTGCTGATCTCCGTGGACGAGCAGTATCAGGGCGCGGTCATGGAAGCGCTGGGATCACGACGGGGCGAGCTTCTCGATATGCGCGCGGGCGAGCGCGGCGGAACCCGCCTGGAGTTTGTGATTCCAACCCGCGGCCTCCTGGGCTTCCGCTCCGCCTTCCTGACCCTGACTCGTGGCACGGGCGTTCTTTCCACCCTCTTCGAAAAGTTCGGACCCTGGGCAGGGGAAATCACGCGAAACCGGCAGGGTTCGCTGATTGCCTCCGAAACGGGGCAGACCACCGCTTTTGGCCTGTTCAATGCTGAAGAGCGGGGGGAGCTTTACCTGGCAGCGGGGGTAGAGGTGTACGAAGGGATGATCGTTGGAAGGCACCAGCGAGAAGGGGATCTCGAGGTCAATGTCTGCAAGATGAAGCAGCTTACGAACATGCGGTCCTCCAACTCAGATGTGTCGGTTCGGCTGACACGCCCGATAGACATGAGTCTGGACCGTTGCATTGAGCAGATCGGTCCCGACGACCTGCTGGAAGTGACGCCCCGGAATGTGCGGATGCGCAAGCGTGAACTGGATGCGAAGCTGCGTCGCCGCTCCGAAAAGCAGGAGCAGAGCCGCTAGTTTCTCACCACGATCACCGGGCGGGCGTTTGACGCCCGCCCGGTTTTTACGTTACAATTCCCCGTGACTGACGCTACTTTTCAGGTGCCAGCTGGCCCCCCCCATTCCCTCTCGCCGATTCGCCGCGAACTTTTATCGCTCCTCACCAGCCCGGATACGGGCGAGCCGCTGTCGGGATGGGATGGAACCACCGACGAGGGTGTTCTGATCGGCTCTGAGTCCGGTATTGCCTATCCCGTACGCGGCGGCGTTCCCTGCCTCCTGCCAGCTTCCCTTCGGGAGGCCAAAGATGCCGCCACGCTTGCCCAGGATAAGGGGGAGATCGCGGAAAAGCGTCGCGAGATGGCCGCCCGCGATGCCCAGGTCGCCGATTACGACCGTATGCTTGGTCTCAGGCTCTTTACCAGCGCCGAACTTCCGCTCTCGCTCCGCTATCTCTCTCCAGACCCCGATCACCTAATGCTCGAAGGCGGCTGCGGGACGGGCAGAATGACGGCGGCATTTGCAGCGGCCTCGCGTGGCCTGATCTGCGCGGACTTTTCTGAAGAGTCCCTGCGGGTCGCGAAGACAAAGCTCTCCCCGGTGCTCGCCCAGAAGACGCTGTTCATTCAGGCCGACCTTTCGCGGCTGCCGTTGCAGACCGAGGCTTTCGACCGGGTCGGTTCGTTCGGGGTGTACGAGCACATTCCCACCGCCGAGGCCCGCGCCCGCGCGCTGGGCGAGATGAGCCGTGTGCTCAAAAGCCGGGAACGCGGCGGGCGCATGGCGCTTTCCGCGTACCGATGGGGCGTTCCGCAGTCCTGGATGGCGGAGCGTGAGGGGCACCATGCGGGCGGCATATACTTTGTTCGATTCACCCTGGCGGAACTGCTTGGCAATCTTTCCCCGCATCTGGAGATCGGTCAGGCGACCGAGGCGCTTCTGTACTATCACCTAGTCTGGGGACGCAAACCCGCCGCTCACCAGACCGAACCAGTTGCCCTGGAGGCGACCGCTTAAACCATGGGGTCCGCCTACACACCGGGTCTGACCGTCAGCGCCCACACCACGATCACAAAAACGCGCCGCCTCCCCCTTGCAGGCCAGGTTCTTGTGGCGGTAGGGGATGCGGTCCAGCCCAGCACCGTTGTTGCCCGTGCTCAGCTTCCCGGCATGATGCAGACGGTCAAGGTCGCCGCGCAGCTTGGCGTCGAGCCTGCGGATGTTCCCGCCGCGCTGCTTGCGGGGATCGGGGATTCCGTAGAGCGTGGTCAGCTTCTGGCGCAGACGAAGGGGTTCCTGGGCCTCTTCAAATCGGACTGCAAATCCAGCGCGACCGGCACCATCGAGATCATCTCACCGGTCTCCGGCAATGTCGGGGTCCGCGAATCCCCCACCCCCATCGAGATCACGGCTTATATTCCCGGCATTGTTACGGAGGTGATGCCGGGCGAAGGGGTCGTCATCGAGGCACGCGGCGCGTTTATCCAGGGCATCTTCGGAATCGGCGGCGAGCGACGCGCCCCGCTTCTGCCAGTCTCCCCCCGCCCCGACTCGCTTCTTACCGAAGCGGACATCACGCCGGAGATGGCGGGGAAGGTGATTATCGGCGGCGCGAATATCTCCGGCGCCGCCCTGAAAAAAGCCGCGGAGGTGGGTATTACCGGAATCGTGGTCGGCGGCATCGTGGATAAGGACCTGGTCGAGTATCTGGGGTACGACATCGGGGTCGCGATCACCGGGCATGAGAACATCCCGCTCACGCTGGTGATCACCGAGGGCTTCGGCACTATCGCGATGGCGGATCGGACCTTCACCCTGCTAAACGGTCTGGCAGGGCGCGAAGCCTCCCTTTCCGGTGCGACCCAGATCCGTGCCGGGGTCATTCGACCGGAGATCATCGTCGCCGATGCCCCCGGCACAGCGGTCGCGGCGGTGTCCGTGACCACCGATGGCGAAGCGGCGTTCAGTCTGGGTGTCGGGACCGCGATCCGGATCATCCGTGAACCCTATTTTGGCAAGCTGGCAACGGTTTCCGCCCTTCCCCAACCGCTGGTGCGCATCGGTTCGGGCGCGGAGGTCCGCGTATTGGAGGCAACGCTGAACGAAAACGGCGCCTCGGTCACCGTTCCGCGCGCCAATGTGGAGATCGTAGCGGGCTAGGACCCACGAAAACAAGTGATTTCACGGGCGTAACTTACCCAAAGGGCCAGGTGTCAGATCCGCGACAAACAAGAAAAATCATCTGCACCTGCGGCCCCGCATGGGGGGCGGAAAAGAGGGACTGTCCTTGGAGATATTTGGAACCGTCGTAAGCGGGGGCACACTGGCTCTCCTTGCGCTCTGCCTGGCGATCGCTCTCGGTTTTGAATTTGTGAACGGCTTCCACGACACGGCAAACGCCGTTGCGACGGTTATTTACACGAAATCCCTGAAACCCGGCGTCGCGGTCGTCTGGTCCGGGATCATGAACTTTTTTGGCGTCTTTTTCGGGACAACCGTCGGCGGGGCCGCGGTGGCCTTTGGGATCGTCCACCTGCTCCCCGTGGACCTGCTTATCCAGATGGGCCAGTCCGTGGGCCTGCTGATGGTCTTGTCCCTGCTGCTTTCCGCCATTATCTGGAACCTGGGGACCTGGTATTTCGGACTCCCCTCCTCCTCCTCTCACGCGCTGATCGGCTCGATCCTGGGCGTCGGCGTGGCCAGTTCGCTGCTTTCCGGAAACGGCCTCGGCTCCGGGGTGAACTGGGCGCAGGCGCAGAAGGTCGGCCTTTCCCTGCTCGCGTCGCCGCTGTTTGGGTTTGGGGTTGCCGCCGCCCTGCTGCTGCTGTGCAAAGCGCTGATCAAGGACCGTCGCCTGTACGACGAGCCAAAGGGGGACGCGCCGCCGCCGCTCTGGATTCGCAGCCTGCTTTTTCTGACCTGTACCCTGGTGAGCTTCTTCCACGGCTCGAACGATGGGCAGAAAGGGGTGGGGCTGATTATGCTGATTCTGATCGGCATCCTTCCCGCTCAGTTTGCAGTGAGTGACCAGATCAACCCGGCCCAAATGCAGGAGACTCTAGCGGCTGTCCGCCGCCTGGAGGCGAAGATCGCCCCGGCGAGCGCGGAGACCGCGCAGACTCTGGCGGGGATCGCGAGCACCCTCGCATCCACGGAGGGTGTTTCTGCTCTCTCCAGCGGGCAGCGAACCGAAGTCCGCGCAGCGGTCCTTCGGGCCGATAGTGCCCTGGGCAAGTTTGAGAAGGAGAATCCGGGTGCTTTCGGATCACCGGACGAGCAGAGTGCCTTCAAGAAAGATCGCAAAGCGCTGAATCGGCTCACGGACTTTGTGGCGGGATGGGTGCCGTTCGCCGTCGCTCTTGCCCTGGGGATCGGCACGATGGTCGGCTGGAAGCGCATCGTGGTGACGGTCGGCGAGAAGATCGGCAAGACCCATCTTACCTACGCGCAGGGCGCCGCAGCGGAGATTGTCGCTGCCGCCACCATCTACGCCGCGGACCATCTGGGTCTGCCGGTCAGCACTACGCATGTGCTGTCCTCGGGTATAGCGGGCACCATGGCCGCGAACCGATCCGGGCTGCAGGGCGCGACCATCCGCAACATCGCCCTGGCCTGGGTCCTCACCCTCCCGGTGACGATGCTGCTTGCCGGATCACTCTTCGCGCTGACAGCGGGCGGGGCGATACGCAAGCAAGCCTCCCAGGCCACACTCATCCTTGAACCGCGCCTGGATCGCACGAAGCCCCTCGGCAACTGAGCCGGACCGCCTAGAACGATTGCCCCAGGGAGATATAGGTCTGCAGCCGATTTCCCTGGGCGATATCCACGCGAATCGGCCCGATGGGCGTCAGAAAGCGCAGTCCTACCCCGGCTCCGGTCTTGAGCGAGAACGAATTCGCGGAGCCGAAGGCGCTGCCACTGTCTACAAAGAGAACGCCCTGGACCCCTTCGGACAGGGGCGCTCGGAACTCCGCCGATCCAAGGACCATCCGCTCGCCGTAGATAGAGTACAGGTTATAGCCGCGCAACAGATCGAACCCGCCAAGGAAGAAGTATTCCGGGAGCGGAACGTTGCCGCCGAATGACGTCCCTCCCAAAAGGCGGACCGCGAAAACCGGAGGCGTTGCGCCGGGGCGCAGCGCAAAATATTGCCGGAGATCCACGCGGGCCTGCCCGAAGTTGCGATTACCCCCCAGGAAACTCCCCGCCTGCTCCACGATAAACGAGTTCAGGTAGCCGTATCGCGGGTTATCGGCGTCGTTTCGACCGTCGAGAACCAGATTGAGGCCGACCGCGCCGATCGTGGAATCGGCGCCATCAATCAGGTCCTGGGGCACATTCAGATCGGAGGGTATGTTGAGAAAGTCTTCGTAGCCGATCCTATCGTTACGCACCGATAGGTAAAGGGATGCTTTGCGCGAGATCAGGCGACCAACGCGAGCGCTGCCGCCACGGCGCGTCTCGTAGTTGCGGATGGAGTCCTGATTGCGAGAGAAGAAGGGCTGGAAGACCGTCTGCTTGTTGTAGAGATCCACTCCGTAGGCCAGGGAGCGGGACGACAGCGCGGGCTGAGCGTACGAGATGTTGAACGCCTGGCGCGCACCATCCTGGAACTGATTCCCAAACTGGTCTGTCCGCAGGATGCTGAGCCGCTGCCACTGAACCGCGATCCGCTGGGCGGAACCCCCGATATTGTTCTCCGTCAGGTCCAGAAAGCCATTTAGACCGCTGTTGTCGCTGTAGCCGAACGTCGCGGCGACATTGCCGGTACGGACCTCCTTCACTCGTACCACCACATCCACCAGTCCGACCACATCTTCGTCGGCGGTGGGCGGAGGGGTCGCCGGGGTCGGCGGCGCTGCCGCCTCGGCGGCTTTATCGCCAGATGCGGGCGTCGGGGCGGGAGGAGGGTTTCCGATCCCACCAACCTCCTCGTTTCCTTTGCTCGTGCCGGGCGGAGGGGCCGTTGGGTTGGGCACCGTACCCTCATTCGCCGCCTTATCCCCTGCTTTGCCCCCCGCAGTGGTGGCCGGGGTCGTGGGGTCCGGGGTATCAGCGGCCCCCGGCACGACCGGCGCGACGATCACATCCGCGAAGATGCCGAGCCTTGCCAGTTGGTTCCGGTCGTTTTTCGCCCGGTCAGAGCGATAGACACTCCCCGGCTTCGTTTCCAGTACCTTGAGGATGATACCCGTGCGGGTTTTTGCGTTGCCTCGGACGACAATACGGCGGACCGTTCCTTCGGCGATCGTGAGGCGCAGGACCCCGTCCGAGGTTACCTCCGTGCTGACGACCTGTGCGACCGGCAGACTACGGGATCGGTAGACTTGGATGACCGCCAGGACCGCCGCTCGAACCGCCGCTTCGTCTCCGGGCTTTCCAAAGATGCTCTTCGCGGCGGCGTCGGAGATCAAACCGGTGGGAAGCTCTTTGTTGCCAGTGATGGAGACGGCTCGAATCACCGGCGCGGGCACGGGGGCGACTTCTGAGGGCGGCTGCCACAGCGGGCGGGCGGGCGAGGCAGTCGCGGGCGTCAGAGCCAGCGATGATGCCGTCACAGCGGCAGCCGCAAGGAGGAGGTTTCTAACAGAGGCAGCAGCAATACCGGGGGCAGACCGACGGTTCGCTGGCGAAACGTTTTTCATCTCGTAAGGCTTCTCTAATGTGAGGCACGAGGGGAAGGGACCCCACCGTGAGAAAATGGAGCGGAGCAGAACGGGCGATGACTGCTTAGCTTATCTTATCGCAAGTATGCCCTTTTTCCTTTGCGTCAATGCCCTTCGGCGCAAACGGGAGGAACGTGGCGCAGGGAGAGGCAAGGGATGGACGCAAAGATTTTTGGTATATTTTAGATACCGTACCCCGATTAAGTATCGCTTGGCATTAAAGTTGCTTACGTCCCTTGCGTGCCTGCAAGCTTGCGCGTATAATTCACCCTAACGGAAGGGCTATAGACATAAAATGGCTAAGGGGCTGACGGAAAAGCAGCGAAAGATATTGGAATTCATTATTGATTTCCAAAAAGAAAATGGGTTTCCTCCAACGATTCGTGAACTGGGCGATGCGTTTGAAATAGGCAGTCTTCGCGGGGTAACGGTTCATCTGGACGCCCTGGTGCGGAAAGGGTTTATGACCCGTGAGCGTACCTCCCGTTCGATCCGCATCACCGCTCCGGACCCACGGGAGGCCGATATCAGTGGGGTGACCGGCGGCACGGTCACATCCGCACGAACCGGAACCGGCAAAACAGAGTCTTCCGTGCGGCTGCCGCTGGTCCGCAGAAGCGGCGTGTGGCAGAGCGGGTCGGGGGTCGGGGTCACGGGCGAGAAGCTGAATACCGGCGTCGAGGTCGAGCGATACATCACCGTCTCCGAAGAGGTCGCGGGGTCTGCCCTGGAAAACGGTTTTGTGATTCGGGTCGGTGCAACTGGAGTTTATGGGGAACCCATTGTCCCCGGAGATCTGCTGGTGGTCCGCCCGCAGCAGAGCGCGATTCCCGGGGAGCTTATCGTGACCCTGCATCAGGGCGACATCACGGTGGGGCGTGCCGCGGAGGCGCTGGACAACGCCCTGCTGCTCGCCGCTACAGGCGAGGGATTGGCCAGCCCGAGTCCAGAGGTGGTCGGGCGGGTGATCGGGATGATGCGCCGGTACTAGGTATTGAGTCCCGAAGATCGGGAACTTTCACCAGTGTTGGTGGTTAGCGCAACTGGGTATGGTAACTGTGGCGACGTGGTGCTTCGTGCACCAGCTCGCTGTAATCCATCTCTCGGGGAAGAGGGAACGCTACGATGACGACGGCGATCTATCTGATAATCGTGATCCTGTTTTACACGCTGCTTTCGGCGACAGCGGAGCCGGACCCGAAGCAATAACCTACCGTCTGACAAAACCCCGCAGAAAAGATCCTGCGGGGTTTTGTTCGCCCGGCGGAAAGCAGAGGCGATCAGCTGGCCTTGGTCAGATTATGGAAGATCGCGAGCAAGAACGCAGAAGCGAACCAGCCGACAGCGATCATGCGCGTGTAGTTCGACAGCATCTCATCGTAGCCCGCTTTGCCACGGAATGTGCCACCGGGGGTATTCTGTACCCCACCGCCGAACCCTTCGGACTTAGGGGTCTGCATCACAACGACGGTGATCAGACACAGCGACAGCACCACCAGGATGCCGGTCAATAAGTTGACTAATATCTGCAACGGATTCCCTTTACGCTCGAGTCGGCTTACTTCGCCGGGGTGTCTGATTCGCTCTGAGCAGCAGGCTTCGCGGGGGTCTCTGGCTCGTCGCCATTCATGGATTTTTTGAATTCACGAATGCCCTCTCCAAACCCACGAGCGAGCTGCG
>JACMJB010000115.1 GCA_014380815.1 Armatimonadota bacterium | reverse complement strand
GACTCGCTCCCGCGCAGCGGGCGAGAGCTTTTTGCTGTCGTTGATGCCTTTTGTCTCGAAACCCTCGCGGGGCAGGATCACGGCGGCGGCGACGACCGGTCCGGCGAGCGGCCCCCGTCCCGCTTCGTCCAGGCCCGCGACCCGCGTTCGGCCCTCGGCCCAGGCCAGGCGCTCCTGTTCCCACAGGTTTGCCGTTCCGTCCACGGCGGCCTTGGCGGCCACTAGTTGCCGCAGCCGATGCGTTTCGCATGGGAAACCGGCCAGAAGACCAGGTCCGCGCGTCCGATCAGGCGATCCGCTGGCAGCATTCCCCAGATATGGCTATCGTGGGACAGATTGCGGTTATCTCCCATCACGAAGAGCTGGCCCGGGGGGACCCGGCAGGGGGCCAGATGGTACTGGGCATCTTCCGCGACGTAGCTTTCCATCAGCATGGTGCCGTTTCGAAGAACGCGACCGGGGTGCACCCGCACCGCGTGACCAGGGCGCCCGGCAGCGATGGCGAAATCCTGAGGCGTGATGCGCCGGTCGCCGAGCCACAGCGCATCTGTGGTGAGGCGAAGCGGTGGCAGGGACTCCTCCTCGGCGGCCCATTGATCCACGCTGAGGGTCTCGCCCAGACGCTCACGGATCTCCGTGCGGGTGAACCGGTCCCGGCCCACCTCCACGAATCCCTCCTGCACCTC
Organism: Armatimonadota bacterium; assembly: GCA_014380815.1. GTDB lineage: Bacteria > Armatimonadota > Armatimonadia > Armatimonadales > Armatimonadaceae > JACMJB01. The sequence continues at coordinate 11,922 of JACMJB010000115.1, read as the reverse complement.
GATCACGTCGCCGGGAATACCCACGATCCGCTTGATGAACTCTTTCTCATCCGGAGATGCCTCATGCGGCGCGCGGAACACGATGACATCCCCGCGCTGAGGAGAGCACGTCCGGTACGCCCACTTATTGACGAGGATATGGTCGCCCTCCCACAGCGTCGGGTGCATGGAGCCGGAGGGGATGAAGTAGGACTGGACCACAAAGGGGCGGAGGATCAGAAAGACGATCCCAATCGCGAGGATAACCGATTCCATCACCTCGCCCGTAGCACGCAGCAAGGCGATACGCGATGCATGGAGCGCCCCGCGCATCGCCGTGAGAAAGACGAGGATCAAAAGAACCGTGGGGAGCGAAACTCCTGCAATGCGCTCGGTTATCTGCTCCACGATCCGTCGAATGCCCCTTGAACTGTTAGCGTTACCGTGAACCGGCGTGACCTATGGCACACGAAACGGCAGCCGGGCGGGTACCCGGCTGCCGCCCGTAAGTCTCTTCTTGGTCTTCGGACCTACTTCGCTGTTGTTGGTGCCTGCTGTGCGCGCGAGAAACGTCCGTTGCGGTCTTCTTTGATACGCGCTGCCTTGCCCACGAGGTTCCGCAGGTAGTAAAGCTTCGCACGGCGAACCGCGCCGCGTCGCACGACCTCGATCCGATCAATGCGGGGCGAATGTACTAAAAACGTGCGCTCGACACCGACGCCGTTGCTGAGTTTGCGAACCACGACCGTGTCGCGGACACCCGCGCCGCGCCGCGCCAGCGCAATGCCTTCAAAGATCTGGATGCGCTCTTTACCGCCCTCGATCACCTTCACATGGACACGCAGCGTATCGCCGCCACGGAAAGCGGGAACGCCTTCCTTTTTCTGCGCCGCCTCGATCTCATCAATGATGTTTGCCATCTTCTACTGCTCCTGTTTTGAGGTTGTCGTATCGGCGCACCCCCCGGCGGTCATTCAGCAGCGCGAACGCGCTCCCGAAGACACGGGCAGGCCCACCCCAGCAGGGTCTCCCCCGCCGCGTTTCAGCCAGGTCTGTCACCCGGCTAAATCTTTTCCTGCTGCTCCAAAGCATCGGTATCGTAGGCGTCCAGCAATTTGCGGTCCACCTTGCCGAGAGTCGGGAGCAGCTTTTCCCATAGATCCGGGCGGCGGGCGCGGGTCCGAACCAGCGCCATCTGCCGCCGCCACTTCGCGATATTCGCATGATGCCCGGACAGCAGCACTTCCGGTACTGCCATCCCCTGAAACTCGGCGGGACGGGTATAGTGCGGATACTCCAGGACCAGACCCGCTTCGTCCCCAAATGACTCCTCGTGCGGCGAGGCATCGTTGCCCAGCACGCCCGGCAGCAGCCGAGCCGTCGCATCCAGGATCACGAGGGCGGGCAGCTCCCCCCCGGTCAGCACATAATCCCCAACGGAGACCTCGCGCGTGACCATCCGCTCGCGCACCCGCTCGTCAATACCCTCATAATGACCGCAGACCATCACAAAGCGGCTCGACTCCGAGAGATCCTGTGCCAGCCGCTGTGTGAACGGCTCGCCATCGGGGGCCATCAGCAGCACCGAAATAGCACCGCCAGGTTTGCCGCCGCGGGTCGCTGCCTCGATCGCGGCAAAGAGCGGGGCGGGTAACATCACCATCCCCGCGCCACCGCCGAACGGGGCATCATCGGTCGCACGGTGGCGCCCCCCGGCATGATCGCGCAGATCATGGACCCGCAGATCCAGTTTCCCAGCCGTCTGCGCCCGTCCCAGTATAGAGCAGGAAGCCGCGTTTCGCACCATCTCCGGGAAGATCGTGATGATGTCCACTCGGAGCAAAGCATCACGGGGTGCGTCCTCTGGCGGGTCCGGCTCGCTACTCATCCTTCCGTAGACCCGCCATATCTCGCACCACGATCCGTCCCGCGTCCAGATCCACGAGCACAATAATAGATTCCACCGCGGGGATCATCGCGACGGCGGTCTCGTAAACATCGTTCGCCGGATAGAAATGGACCTGCTCGATCCGGCCCAGATCCCTGCCACTCTCGGTGGTCACCTGGAGGCCGAGAAGCTGCCCTTCGTAGTAGGCATCCGCCTCCAGCGGTGGCAGCTCGCTCTTTTCGATCAGCAAAAGCCCACCCCGCAGCGTCTCCGCACTATCTCGGTCGGAGATACCGTCGAACGTCAGCACCACAACCTCCTGGTGCCTGCGAACCCCCGTAATCCGGTGCACTGCCTCCCGGCCATCCTTGTAACGGAGTACGACGGACCGCAGTGTCGCCAGCACTTCCGGCTTGTCCATAAGCGGACGCATCTTTACCTGCCCACGCACGCCGAAGGGCGCGGTGACTTCGCCGACCAGCACCTTTTCGGCAGTGCCGAGGGAACTGTTTTCGACTTCGCCCAACCCGCGCCCTCCCCGGTAACCGTGTGGCGGCCTGCGCCAGGCACACGCACCCGATCTGATCTACGCGACGATCTCGACGTAAACCTTTTTCTTGTCCTTCATCGCGGCAGCCTTAGCGACGGTGCGGAGCGCGTTCGCGATCCTTCCCTGCTTGCCGATGACCTTGCCGAGATCGTCCGGTGCGACTCGCACTTCATAGGTCGTCGCCTCTTCTCCCGGCACCTCGTTTATGTTAACCAGATCCGGCTCATCCACAAGAGCCTTCACCAGGTATTCGATAAGCTGCTTCAACTTGCCTTGCCTTACTTCTGAAATTGCCCGATCACGGGCAGGTCTTCGCTCGGCACAGAGAAGGCGTGCCCCCTGGATTTGACGACCCAGCACTGCATCGTCAAAACAGACACGGCTCCCGACGATGGAGAAACGCGGTTCCGGTTCCTCAGCACGTCGTTTTCCCGCAAAAAAGTGCGCAAAGTGTGCCGCAGTTAAGCGGCGGAGTCCGCTTCGGGTTCCGCGGACGGAGCTTCGGGTTCGGTGGCATCGGCAGCGTCAGGGGCAGGGACGCTTTCAGAGTCGGCGGGCTTGACAGCGGCTTTGGCAGCGGCGGCTTTGTTCACGGGGACGGTCGCGGCGACCGTTCGCTCGAGAATGCCCTGCTTCTTCAGCAGCGCAGCGGCGGTTTCGGACGGCTGCGCACCAACGCCGAGCCAGTAGCGAATGCGCTCTTCCTTAAGCACCAGGATCGGCTCCGCATCCGCGGCGACAATCGGGTTATAGTAGCCCAGTTCCTCAATGAAACGGCCATTGCGCGCGCGCCGTGAATCAGCGGCAACAACATGATAGAACGGACGCTTTTTAGCGCCATCGCGCCGCAAGCGGATTTTTACCGACATAATGAACAATACCCCTCTTTAACTCTGCGTTGGATGCGTTTAAACTTGAGCCTGCCGCGGGCGTATCCGACCACGGACAACAATTTTCGAGTATACACAATCTCGGACTGTCGCGCCACAAAGAGCGGCAGTTTGTCAAAACCCGTAACCTTACATTACGCTTGTGCACGCAAAAGGTTCTCATTAGTTTTCGGGATCATACGAAGCGGTGCCCGCGCTCCGATTATCGGCCAAACGGCAGACGGAACTTCGGACCGCCACCGCCGCCGCCCTTGCCCTTTTTGTTCTTGCGCGCCGCTGGGACGCCGCCACCAAGGCCCGGCATCGGGGCCATGCGCCCACCGCCGCCGCCGGGCATACCCGGCATTTTCCCGGAGGCCATCATCTTCATCATGTCGCGCATCTGATTGAAGTTGGTGAGCACTTTGTTGACCTCCTGCACTGTGGTGCCGGAGCCGGCGGCGACCCGCTTCCGGCGCGCGCCGTTCAGGGTCTCCGGGCGGCGGCGCTCCTCCTTGGTCATGGAGCGTACGATCGCCTCGAAGCGAGCCATCTCTTTTTCGCCCGCGTCGAAATCCACATCTTTGAGCTTGGTGCCAACACCGGGCAGCATCGCCAGAAGGTCGCGCATCGGGCCGAGCCGCCGCATCTGCTGCATCTGGCTCAGGAAGTCCTCGAAGTCGAATTTGCCCTGACGGAGCTTTTTTTCCATCTCGGCGGCGGTCTTTTCGTCAATCGCCGCCTCCGCCTTCTCGATCAGCGAGAGGACATCGCCCATGCCGAGGATTCGTGATGCCATCCGGTCCGGATAAAACACCTCAAGCGCGGTCATCTTTTCGCCGACACCCACCAGTTTGATCGGCTTTCCGACCACGGCGCGAACGGAGATCGCCGCGCCGCCGCGCGCATCGCCGTCCACCTTGGTCAGAACGAACCCCCCGACATTGATCGCGTCGTTGAACTCGACCGCGACATTGACCGCGTCCTGACCGGTCATCGCATCCAGTACCAGCAGAATATCGGAGGGCTGGGTCGCCTCCTTTATCCCCTGAAGCTCCTCCATCAGGTCGTCGTCAACGTGAAGGCGGCCCGCGGTGTCCAGAATCACGACATCGGCGCGGTTTGCTTTCGCCCATTCGACCGCCTCGCGCGCGATCCGCACCGGGTCCGCGCCGGGGATCGTGAAGACCGGCGCTTTCACCTGCTCGCCGACGATCTGAAGCTGTTTGATTGCGGCGGGCCGCTGCACATCGCAGGCCGCCAGCACCGGCGTTTTTCCTTGTTTTTTCAGAAACGCCGCAAGCTTGCCGGCAAGCGTGGTCTTGCCCGCGCCTTGAAGACCGCAAAGCATCAGAACGGACGGCGCTTTGGAAGCGAAAACAAGATCGGTCGGAAGGATCTTTACTGGTTTCGCGCGCCGTCGTGGCTTCACGCCGGTGATTTCCCCCGCTTCCGGGTCCGCCACGGAGACGCCGTCGTCGGTGGCATCGCTCGCTTCGTCATCCCCGGCGAGCAGGCGGATCATCTCCTCGTGGACAATCTTTACGACCTGCTGGGCGGGATTCAGGCCATCCAGGATCTCGTCGCCCACCGCGCGCTCCTTCACACGGGCGACAAAATCCTTGACTACCTTGAAGTTGACGTCGGCTTCCAGCAGCGCGAGGCGTACCTCACGCAGGGCGGCATCCACCTCCGCTTCGGAAAGCTTGGCATTCCCGCGCAGCTTCTTAAAGGCATTCTGGAGTTTTTCGGCAAGCTGTTCAAACATACATCAGTCTTTCGTAACCAAAAGAGGCGCGGCGCGGAGGAGATACTGGGGGCGGAAGCGTGCTGCCTCCGGAAACAGAATGCGGGCCGCATCCGAAGCGATCCGGGTCGAGTGGTGCGTGCGAGGCCTGATCAAAGTCTATCCTCAAACGAGGGCGGTGTCAACGCGTATATCGCTAGAAACTATCAACAACGCGCGAAGTGTTGGGGGAAACACGGTATCACGATATAATGAGTCCCATCATGAGACTCGCCACGAAGCGAACCCGAAATACGATCCAGCGCAAAGCGGTGCAGGAAGCCATTCATTCTCTCGCGGGGCAGCATCCGACGGCATCCGAGGTGTATGCCGCGGTGCGCGAGCGTTACCCGCAGTTGTCCCTGGCGACTGTCTACCGCGCGCTTCATGCGCTGGTCGAACAGCATGCGGTTACCGAGATGCGTGTCGAGAACGTCGCGCGCTACGACATCGGCATGGGGAGTGCGCTGTCGCCCATTGCCTGCCCCCACCACCACATCGTTTGCCGAAGATGCGGCCGAGTGACCGATGTCTGCGCTTCGGCGATTCCCTCGCCGCTTCTGCAGGCGATCGGGGAGGCCGCGAACGGTTTTCAGGTGGATGCCCACCCCATTCAGTTCCGGGGGGTCTGCGCCTCCTGCCAGGTGGTCCCCCTGTCCTGAACGGGCGAGAAAAACGGGGCGCTCCCCTGATGAAAAATGGTTGACAGGGATTCCTGCCTTACGGTACACTTTCGCGGCGACTCTACAAAAGCGAGAAACATTCTCAATAAGGGGCGCTAAGACTAGTGACGCACAAGGACACCCCGCACCATGAGTCTGGCTCAGGTAGGTAAACCCGCCCCGGATTTTCGGGCGCAAGTCGCCCGTCCCGATGACGGCCCCGCCACCCCCGCATCCACCCTTTCACTTGCCGACTTTCGTGGCAAGTGGCTGATCTTCTTCTGGTATCCTTTAGACTTCACCTTTGTTTGCCCGACCGAAATCACCGCCCTCTCGGATCGTCTGGAGGAGTTCAACGATCTGGGGGCCGAGATTCTGGGCGCTTCGACCGACTCCATCTACTCGCACCGGGCATGGATGCGGACCCCGCGCGATCAGAACGGCATTCACGGCACTGCCTATCCCATTCTCGCGGACATGACGCACACCATCGCGCGGGACTACGGGGTGCTGATCGAGGAGCAGGGAATCGCCCTGCGTGGCCTGTTCATTATTGACCCCGATGGCGTTCTGCAGTACCAGACCATCAATAACCTGAATATTGGCCGATCCGTAGACGAAACCTTGCGCGTTCTCCAGGGCCTCCAGTCTGGTGGCCTGTGCCCCTCCGACTGGAAACCCGGCAAAAAGACCATCAAGCCCACCGAGTAGCTGATTGAGACTTTAAGGAGCCGAAACAAATGCCTTTGAGAATTGGTACGGAGATGCCGAGCCTGGATGGCGCGACCGAGTGGCTGAACGGCGAGATAGGCCGGGATGATCTGATCGGGTCCCCGACCCTGATCCATGTCTGGTCTGTGTCCTGCTACATCTGCAAAAATAATCTGCCGACGCTCAAACAGTGGAAGGAAACCTACGGACCACAGGGCCTGAAGGTAGTCGCAGTCCATATGCCGCGCGCCGAGGACGAGCTGGACGTGGCACGGGTCCGCGCCGCGACCCAGGAGTTCGCGATTGATGAGCCGTGCGCCGTTGACAACGAGCACACCCTTGGAGACCGGTTCGAGACCGCGAGCCTGTGGCCCTATTATCTCCTGTTCGATGCCGAGGGCAAGATGAAGACCCGTGCCGCGGGCAATGCGGGACTCACCACGGTGGAGACAGCCTTGAAGCGGCTAATGGAGCGGGAGACCGTCGCGGTCTGATCCATTAAATCCGGTCCTGAAGCCCGAAGCGGTCAGCCCTTCCAGAGTGGCTGACCGCTTTTCTTCAGTACGGCAGGCTGCCGCTGACCATCTTATGCTCATTTTATGCTCACTTTTAGTTTAAATCCACTCATTGCTATGTTTTTGGGGTAACGTGTATCTGCCATCAGAGGACCGCCGCCGTCGTGCAGTTTTTCAGGGGCGCGCCAGGTTTGACTGCGGCAGTCTACCGTGTTCATTTCGCCGCTGAAAGCGTGAGTACTCCGGAGTAGCGCGCAGGCAATCATCAACCCGTTCGTCAGGGAAGGACAGAGGCATTCGTTTATGCAGTTTGGAGCAGACCGGCTGTCACGCCGGAATCTAGTCACTGTTTCTGCGATGGTCGCCGCAGGAGCCATCTTCGGATTTGCCGCGCCCAAAGCGCAGGCGCAGTCGCAGGAGACCATCACTGGTCTCAGCCAGCTCAATGTCGCCGGTCAGGGGACAGTCAGCTTTCTTTTCAACTTCAGCAGCGCCAGTCCCAGCACTTACACCAGTCTGAGCGGCCTCAGTAACGCGGTGACGGAAGTCACCGGCGTGGATGCGGGCTTCACCCTGCAGTCCATTGATTACCGCCCTACCATTAACCCGATCTCATTGAACGGCACCCTGTACGCGCTTGGCACGAACGGCGCCGCCCTTCGCCTGTACACCATCAGCACCAGCGGCCTGAACGCGGGCGCGGTCACCTCCAGCCTGATCCTGAACGCGGGGGATGATCCCGCCGCAGCGGGCACCTTCGTCAACCCGTTCGCCGCCGCGAACTACGATATTGACTTCAACCCCGCCGCAAACGCGCTGCGCATTATCAATGACCAGGGGGGTAACTACCGCATTGGCGGGGCGAACCTGGTTGGGGGCAGCACCACTTCCGGACTCGCCTTCTCCGATACTCCTCTCAGCAGTACAGGCATCATCGGTGCAGCCTACACCAACAACTTCGGTGGCGCGCCTTCCACGCTGCTATACGACATCTCCGGCACGTCCCTGTTTACGCAGGCTCCGCCGAACAGCGGGGCCCTGGTCCCGGTCGGCAGCGGTCTCGGTCAGCCGATTCCGACGCCCGGCGGTTTTGACATCTCCGGCCCAACCGGCCTCGCGTATTATGGCGCGGGTGGTAACTTCTACAACGTTTCTCTGACCACGGGAACGGTTGGTCTGGTCGGGTTCTTCGGTAACGTCGGCTCAGTCCGCAGCATCGCGGCCCCCATCGCGACCGCTCCGGAGCCGGGTTCCCTGGCACTTGCCGGTATCGGCCTTATCGGGCTTATCGGTGGTGTGGCACGTCGCCGCCGCAAGTAATCGCCTTTCCGCGCGAAGGACGCAAGCCCCGGTACGCTGATAGCGCACCGGGGCTTACTTTATAGAAACCGCTGAGTTTTGCTAAGCGGGAAGGACATTCGCGACACTGGAGGTGCCGCGAGTTTGGGGGTGGACCGGGCCTGCCATTTTGCTGCTGCCCTGGGCATCGGGACGCCACGCGAAAAGCGAGCGGCGCACCTTGCTTCGGGCGCGAGAAAGGCGAGAACGAACCGTGCCGATCGGCACGCCGGTCTGTGCACTGATCTCCTGATAACTCATGCCGCGCATATCCGAAAGAATGAGAACATCGCGGTAATCGGCGGGAAGCGCGGCGACCGCGCGCGCCAGCGCCTCGTTCTCCAGGCGCGAAAACACGGTTCGCTCCGGTCCTGGCTCAACCGGCACCACCGGGTCAGGGTTCTCCAGGGCGTCAAGGGAAACGGACCGGGGCGCACGGACCCGCATTCTGTAGCTATTGATAAATAGATTGCGCAGGATGGTCAGCAGCCAGGCGCGTACCGGTCCATCGGCGCGAAAAGACTCAAAGGCACGTAGTGCACGCAGTGTGGTCTCCTGCACCAGATCCTCGGCTTCGTCCACATTTCGGGTCAGCGCAAGCGCATGCCCATACAGCGCATCCCGGTGCGGCAGTACCATCCGTTCAAAATCATCTTGGCTCATATCAGATCAGCACTCGTTCCGTTATCGTTTAAACCGTGTTATCTCGCGTTCAGCAGGGATAGAGCATGCTCCATGAGCATGGTCAGTGCGCTCCGCGCCGCGGCGGCGTCGCTCGTGAGCACATGCTGCAGAAGAACCCCATCCACCGCGCAGATCAGGTAGTGTGCCAGACCCGGCACCGTGATTCCGGGGGCAAGTGTCCCCCCTTCCTGCAGGTGCCGCGTAATCAGATCTTCCGTCAGGGTTCGGTAACTGTCGTAAATACCTATCGCTTCGCGCCGTGCCGCCTCGTCCCGGAATCCCCGGACCACCAGATCAAAGCGCAGAATCCCAGGCCGTTCCTGGACCAACTGCCAGACCGCCTCGAAGACCCGCTCCAGGGCGGCAACGGCAGTCGGGGTTCCGATCATCGCCTGCTGCAGGCGGTTCTCAGCATCTTTGAGCGCATACCGGGTCGCCTCTGAGAGAAGCTGCTCCTTGGTGCCGAAGTAGTAGTGCAGCGTCGCGATATTCACGCCCGCTACTTTCGCGATCCGCCGAGTCGTGATCTTTTCGTAACCGTCACGGGCGAGAACCACCCAGGCCGCTTCCAGGATCGCCTCGCGGGCTTGACCCCGCCGCGCTTCAGACGTGGTTATTTTCCGCTCATCAATCGGTCCGGCGATGCCCATTCCAGCGCCGCTGTCCTCAACCGAGCCAGTGGTCATTCTGCAGGATTACTTTCAACGCGCGCCTGTCAATGAGACTCTACCTCGATGTTTGATTGTTTAATCATCTGATTAAATCGTGCGATTGATATATACTATGGGAATGCGTGTTTGTCAAGGGTTGCGCTCCGGGAAACAGAAAGAAAATCAGTCTTATGGAGATTCGACCATGGCAAGTGCCTTTTCTTTGAACGGCGGTCTTTCCGGGTTGTACCCGGATCCCGACAGACCGAGCGCTCTCCAGCACGTTCTCGTCACGGGCGCGGCGGGTCATATCGGCTCCTACTTCGCCCAGCACCATGATCCGGTCCGCTTCAATCTTCGCCTGATGGTACGGGCGGAAGACGATCCGGACCGCATCGCTTTTCTGCGTCCTTTCGGTGAGATCGTTACCGGCGACCTAGGCGATTTGGAGAGCCTGATCGGACACTGTCAGGGGATGGACGCCGTTCTGCATCTGGCGGGCGATCCCAGCCCCAATGCGGTCTGGAGCAGCGTTTTGGAGAACAACCTCACCGGCACCTATCATCTGTTCGCGGCGGCGAAGGCGGCGGGCTGCCGGCGAGTGGTCTACGCCTCTTCCATACACGCGGTTTCGGGGTATCCCACCGAGGTTCAGGTAAAGACCGGTGAGCCGGTGAACCCCGGTGACTTGTACGGCGTGTCGAAGTGTTTCGGCGAGGCGATGGCGCGCTACATGGCGGAGCAGGAGGATGTGCCTGCGATCTGCCTTCGGATCGGCGCCTTTCAGCCGCTGGAAAAGGCCCGCGACGAAGCGGCACTCCCACTGCTCGATGCGTTCGTTTCCCACCGGGACCTGCACCAGCTGATCGAAAAGAGCCTGGCTGCCCCGGAGGCGCTACGCTTTGCCGTCTTCCACGGCTTGTCGAACAACCGATTCAAGCGGCTGGATATTTCGGATGCCCGTGCCCTGGTAGGGTACGAGCCGCAGGACGATTTCACCGCCGAGAATCCGGCGCTTCGGGACCTGCGGCTTTCCGAGAACAGCTCCGGCCATAATCTTCGCGATCAGAGTCAGAAGTCTGGGCTTCGCGAGGAGGTCCCTGCCTAACGCAAGGCTCCGGATTCGGTCTACCGGATCGCCTCCGCCGCCAAACGCCAGCCGCTCTCCAGGGCGGCCTCCACTTTGCCACCGTGCAGCGGGCTGCCAGTGTCACACCAGTCGCCGCAGCCACCGATGCCGGTCGTGCTGTCCCAGAAGAAGGGAGCCTCAAAGAGCTGAGTGGGCTGGGCGTAGCGCCACCGGTGCACCTGTGCCTCCTCCACGGCCAGCGGTCCGGTCACGGACTGCGCGGCCGCAAGGAGCGCGGTCTGGACCGATGCCGGGTCGTCCTCCAGGTGGGCGCGGCTCCATTCGCCGCTTCCGTTGGCGACCAGAACGGGCGGTGCATCGGCCCCGCCCCGCTTGGTATGGTCGCGTGAGAGCAGTCCCAGAACCGGATGTCCCTCAAACTCCAGCGCGGGCCAGTTTGCGCCGGGGACATCCTTGCTCAGACGGGCCATCAGGGTCCACGCGGGGGCATAGGTCACGTTTTGTATTCCGGTCCGCGTCCCGGTGGGCAGCAGATCCGCGGCGAGCGACAATAGCTGGGTCGGCGGCAGGTTCAGAACCAGTCGGTGCCCCGTGAAGGTCTGTCCATCGGCGCAGCGGACGACCCAGCCGCTGCCTGCCGGGTCGCGGGTGATCTCCGTCACGGTCGCACTGAGCGCCACTTCCAGCCCCTGCGCAAGCTGTTTGGGCAGGGCGTTCATGCCACTGGGGGGAGCGTAGCGGGGGTGGCCCTCGGGTCTCGACTGGATCGCGCCTTCTTTGTAAAGCGGAAGCCCCCGGCACCACACCGCCAGCCAGCCAGCCGAAAGGCCAGCCGATGCCAGTGATTGCAGCCGTTGGCCACGCGCGGTGAAATACTGCGCCCCGTGGTCCACACGCAGGTCTCCAAAGCGCCGGGTGGCCGTGCGCCCTCCAACGCCGCGCCCTTTGTCCAGGAGGCGGACACTCGCTCCGCTCGCGGCGGCGTCCCCGGCGAAAGCAAGGCCCGCGAGTCCTGCTCCGATTACCAAAAAGTCCGTGATTTCTGTTTGCATCTTGTTTTTCCCGCCGCGAAAGCGGTCCTATCGTTGGGTCTCCCCGAGTTTTTGCGTTGCTCTGATCTGTTCCTGGGGATATACTCCCTACATAGTTTCTGCAACGCATTCGCAAAAAGCGGGTAAAGGTCTGCAGAGGCGGTTTACT